>CAJFQT010000021.1 GCA_904419095.1 uncultured Clostridia bacterium
AACTAGAAGATAGTAAGTTTGATGACCCAATGGGAGAAGCAACTGGTGCAGCAGCTATTTTTGGAGTAACGGGTGGAGTTATGGAAGCTGCTTTAAGAACAGCAGAAGATATATTAACAGGAGAAGACTTACCAAAAATAGACTTTGAACAAGTTCGAGGAAGTGAAGGAATAAAAAGAGCTACTGTTACAATTGCAGGAAAACCAATAAGTGTAGTTGCAGCAAGTGGACTATCAAATGCAAAGAAAATCTTAGAAGAAATAAAAACAGGAAAAGCTAAGTATCAATTTGTGGAAATTATGGCATGTCCTGGAGGATGTATAATGGGTGGAGGTCAACCAATTAAACATTCAAAAATCAGAGCAGAAGTAGATGTCCAAAAATTAAGAGCTAGTAGCTTGTATAGCATTGATGAAAAAAGTACTATAAGAAAATCTCATGAAAATCCAGTAATTAAAAAGATTTATGAAGAATACTTGGAAAAACCAGGAGGTTACAGAGCTGAAAAATTATTACATACCAAATATACAAAAAGAGAAAAATACAGAATTAATTAATATTATTTTTAATATTTAAAATTAATTTTCTAAACATAATTAAATATGTAATAAATGATACCTATGGAATATATAGTGTAAAAAATATTTTAGTGCTATATAAATTTATAGGTATCATTTTCAATTAATAAAATATATTTATACTTTATTACAAAATCAATAATTATTATTTAATAGTCAAACATAACATCTAAAACTATTTTGAAGAATTTTCGTTATTTTGATTATTATTATTGTTATTATTTTTATTGTTGTTATTATTTCTATTATTTTCTTTATTTTTCTTACCCATTATAAAAGCACCTCCTAATTAAATCTAAAATTATTTTTTGCTAAAAAGAAAAAAATATACATAAAAAATTGTTTTTTATTTTTTTTTGATATATAATATACCCTGAAAAATTAATAATAACATATTAAACAAATAAACATAGAATAATATATAATTATTATGAAAGAAGGAGAGAAAATGGCTTATATAAATGAAAAATTAGAAGAATTTAACAGTTATATTCAATTTAGAAAAGTAGCAATTATAGGATTAGGAGTTAGCAATATACCATTATTAGATTATTTATATGAAAAAAAAGCAAATGTTACAGTTTTTGATGACAGAAACATAGAAAAAATCTCTAAAGATATTGTTGATAAAATAACAAATTATAATTTCAAATTTTCATTTGGCGAAAATTCATTAGAAAAATTAAAAGGATTCGATATTATCTTCCGTTCACCAAGTTGCTTACCAACTAGACCAGAATTAGAACAAGAAGCATCAAGAGGAGCAATTGTTACTTCAGAAGTAGAACTATTAATGAAAATGTGTCCATCAAAAATAATAGGAATAACAGGAAGTGATGGTAAAACAACAACAACAAGTTTAATATATGCCATTTTAAAAGAAGCAGGATTTAATGTATTCTTAGGTGGAAATATTGGAACACCACTATTTACTAGATTATCTGAAATGACACCAGAAGATTATGTAGTTTTAGAATTAAGTAGTTTTCAATTAATGGGAATGGAAGTTAGTCCTGATATTGCAGTTATTACTAATATTACTCCAAATCATTTAAATATACATAAAGATTATGAAGAATACATAGAAGCAAAGAAAAATATTTTTAAATATCAAAACGAAAAAGGAATAGTGGTATTAAACTTTGATAATGAAATAACAAGAAATTGTGCTAAAGAAGTAAAAGGAAAAGTAGTATTCTTTAGCAGTAAAGAAAAATTAGATAATGGTTTTATTGTTGATGAAAATATAATAAAAAAATGTGAAGACAAAGTAAGAACACATATCATAGATACTAAAGATGTTATTTTGAGAGGAAATCACAACTATCAAAACATAGCCACAGCATTGGCAGCAACAGATACATTGGTAGATGAAACTGTGGCAGTTAAAGCCATAAAAAAATTCAAGCCAGTAGAACATCGTATTGAATTTGTAAGAGAATTAGATAATGTAAAATGGTATAATGATTCTGCAAGTTCATCACCTAGTAGAACTTTATCTGGATTAAATGCATTTGATGAAGATATAGTCTTAATAGCAGGTGGATATGATAAAAATCTTGACTACACACCTCTTGCCAAAACACTTGTAAAAAAAGTAAAAACGTTAATTCTTATTGGGCAAACAGCAGGAAAAATATTTGAAGCTGTAAAAAAAGAATTAGAAAAGGAAAACAAAAAATTAGATATTTATATGTGTGATAGTTTAGAAAAGACTATAGAGATAGCTAGAAAATCAGCAAAACCTGGTCAGGTTGTTTTATTTTCACCAGCTAGTGCTAGTTTTGATATGTTTAAGGACTTTGCTGATAGAGGAAATAAATTTAAAGATTTAGTAAATAAGTTAGAAAAATAATATAAATTAAAATATAAAACTAACAAAAAAATGGCAAATTATTGCCATTTTTTGTTAGTTTATTCTGCATATAAATCATTTACTGAAAGTAGCAAACATACTACTATAGCAATCTTGGGAATAAATAACTTCAAATTTGTCATAACTTCAAATATAATAAATAATATATACCACCCAATATTACTGTTATAATTGCTGTAATAGTACTTGCCAGTGATGATCCAAACTTTTTTGTGATACTTGCAACCATAAATGCAACCAAAAATAAAATGCAGATGAAAATTCCTACTAGAAATAACATAATAATCCATCCTTTCCAAAATTATTTGGTGTTGACTAAAATATATAATGAACTAGCAAAGCTAGAGTACAAAGGAAATATATATAATTTGTCGAAAGACAACTAATTAGTTTATATATTAACATAAATTCTTTAATAAATCAACAGTAACAAATCTGTTTTAATATAGTTCTATAAAAATCGTTACAATTCAGCGTAATATGAAAATAATACGTTCGAAAGGTTAATATATAAAATTTAGTTTAAATAGTAACAAAGAATCTAATTCACCAAATATGAGCTCATAGAATATTATACAAAAAGTAAAGGAGGTAAAAAATGAATAATCAAACATATGAAGACTACATAAGAAGCATATTAGGATATGATAATTACAATACTTTAGGATACTCTTATAATAATCAAAACGAATATTCATACAATAATGCATATCAACCCAACTATAGTAATAATAGAACAAATGAAGAATTAGAAGAATGTTATCCAGAAATATATAAGATTATATATCCTATGGTAAGAAAAGCTTGTAGTGGAGTAAATCAAACAATCAATAAGGATTTGATAGAGAGGATGACTGATGAAATATATTCAGCAGTAGAAGCGAGAGATGAAGTACAAGTGAATATTTCTTTAACTAATAATACAGGACAGAACAATAGATCATCAGACAATGCAAATACTAAAAATCAAAATAAGGAAAAAAAGGCAGAAGTAAAAATATCACAAGCAGAAAATAGAGAAGATAGGGGAGAAAACAGACAACGTAGACAAAACAACAACATAAGAGATATTATTAAAATATTAATTTTAAGAGAACTTTTAGGAAGACCAGGTCTAGATAATCCAAGACCCCATAGACCACCACATAGGCCGTTTTTTCCTGGAAGGCCAGGAGGACCAAATAATAATATGAGACCAACAATGATGCCCAGATTTTATGAAGATATATATGAAGTATAAGAATTAAAAAATTTCAAAAAATTACCATTTTTTCAAAAGAATGATTGTATACAAATAAAAAAAATGCAAAAAATAATAATATAAAATTTTGAAAGGTGGTAATGAAATGAAAGCAAAAGATTGTATGTGTAATGATGTTACTTGTGTAAAATCAAATGCATCTATTTATGATGTTGCAAAAATAATGAATGATAACCATGTAGGTTGTGTTCCTGTATGTAATGATGAAAACAGTGTATGTGGAATTGTTACAGATAGAGATATAATTTTAAGAAGTGTTATATGTTGTAAAGATGCAAAACAAACACCAATAAGCGAAATAATGTCTTGTAATGTTTGTACTTGTAATGAAGATGATGAAATGAAAACAGTAGAACAAAAAATGTCAACAAATCAAATTAGAAGAATTCCAGTATGCGATTCTCAAAATAAGATAGTAGGGATATTAACTTTAGGGGATTTAGCAAAGAATTTTCAAAAATTGGGTGAAGAAAATGTTTGCATAACTTTAGAAAATATATGTGATACAAAAAGTACAAGTAAAAATGCTGAATAGTAATCAAGTATTATAAATAAGAAATTTTAAAATTATATAGCATAGATAATTTATAATCGTTACCAATTTAAAATTAAAAAGAGAATATAAAACTATTAATTATTTTTTAAGATAAAGAATAATTTATAAATAGAATATTCTCTTTTTATTTTAATTTATGGATAAATCTAATTAACCTGCATATAATAAAATCAGGAGGACTTACATATATGATTATAGATATGTCATATTGGACAAGAGTAGGAAAAAGAATTTTATATGTAATATTTATCCTATTAGGCTTATATTTAGGCTTAAAATTATCAGTATTTTATATGCCTTTTTTAATTGCTTTTATTATATCCTTGATAATGGAGCCACTTATAAAATTTGTTATGAGAAAAACAAAATTTACAAGAAGGACGAGCTCGATTATTATTTTTATAATTGTATCATTGGTCATATTAGGAAGTCTAATATGGGGAGTATTCACACTATTTTCAGAAGCCTCAAATTTACTCGAAGATTTAAATTTTTATATAGACAAAGCATATCAACTATTTCAGAACATAACAAAAGATTTTAATTTTGAAAAAATACATCTACCAGAAGAAGTAATGACAATTTTACAAGAGTCGACAGGTGAGGTATTTACAAGTATATCGCAATGGACCAGAAACGTTTTAAATGGGTTAATAAATATAGTAAGCCAAATTCCTAATATTGCAATATATTTTGTAATTACAGTAATGTCGCTATATTTTATATGTGTAGATAAAATATATATATTAGATCAAATAGAACATCACTTGCCACGAACTTGGGTAATGAGATTAGGAAATCATATGAGAGATTTAATAAAAACATTAGGCAGTTATTTAAAAGCAGAAGCAACTTTAATACTAGTTTCCTTTATAATTTCTCTTATAGGTTTATATATTTTAAAATTTGTAGGATTTGCAATAGAATTCCCATTATTAATAGCACTAGGAATTGGATTTGTAGATGCTTTGCCAATACTTGGTTCTGGAACAGTAATGGTTCCTTGGGCAATCCTATGCGGATTGAACGGTGATTTGAGATTAGGAATAGCTATTTTAGTATTGTTTATAATTATGTCTGTTGTTAGACAATTTCTTGAGCCAAGACTAGTAAGCAAAAATATAGGTGTTCATCCAATATTTACGTTAATTGCAATGTACACAGGATTTAAATTTATTGGAATTATGGGATTATTAGTTGGTCCAATTGTTTTAATTATTTTTAAGAATATATTTGCAACATTAATAGATCAAGGAGTGATGAAGACTATTTTTGATAAAAATTAATATTTGTTTTTTATGTAAAATATGTTATAATACAACTATAAAGGTAATATCCTAGTAAAAATTCAGTTCCAAAATCAAATTAACATTTTAATTAAGAAAGAGAGGAGCAATATGGAAAAAACATATTACAAGATTGAATTACGGATAGCAAGAGAAGAACAAAAATTAAATACAGTAGAAATAGGAAATTATTATTATAGTAATGGCTACATTATAATCACAGGGAAAGCTTTTGAAGGTTTCTTGACAGATGACTATATTAATGGAAATTTCGAAGGAAAGGAACTTATCATAAAAATTTTTGAAGAACTAGCCACAAAAGCTTTTGGCGAGAAATTTAAAGAATGCGTAAAAATTTCTAACAATAGTAGCTATTTTCTAGTTTCAAAAGATAATGATAATGAATTTGCTCTCATCAATTTTATTCATAAAATTGATGATACATCTAAACAAAGAGAGCTAGAAAAAACTATAAAAACAGTTAAAAGAACTCGACAAATACCATAAGTAAAAGATGTGCAAATTTGCACATCTTTTACTTTAAGAAAGTTTACTCCCATTCGATAGTTGCAGGTGGCTTAGAAGTAATATCATAAACTACACGATTAACATGCTTAACCTCATTTACAATTCTAGAAGAAACCTTTTCTAGTACTTCATAAGGTATTTTACTCCATACACCTGTCATAAAATCAGTAGTTTCAACTGCACGTAAAGCAATAGTATAATCATAAGTTCTTTCATCACCCATAACGCCAACAGACTTTAAATTAGTAAGTACTGCAAAATATTGATTAATAGACTTGTTAAGACCACTATTTGCAATTTCCTCTCTAAAAATACTATCAGCATCTTTTAATATATTCAATTTATCATCTGTAATATCTCCAATAATACGAATAGCAAGTCCTGGACCAGGGAAAGGTTGTCTAAATACTAAATTCTCTGGAATTCCTAATTCTAAACCAGTTTTTCTAACTTCATCTTTAAATAAATTTCTCAAAGGTTCTACAATTTCTTTAAAATCAACATAGTCTGGTAATCCACCAACATTATGATGACTTTTAATAACAGAGCTTTTTCCCAGTCCACTTTCTATTACGTCAGGATATATTGTTCCTTGAACTAAAAAATCAACCGTTCCAATTTTTTTTGCTTCCTCTTCAAAAACTCTAATAAACTCTTCTCCAATAATTTTTCTTTTTTTCTCTGGATCTGTAACACCAGAAAGTCTATCTAAAAATCTATCTTTGGCATTTACTCTAACTAGATTTATATCAAATTGATTTCTAAAAATTTCTTCAACTTCATCACCTTCATTTTTACGAAGTAGGCCATGATCTACAAATATACAAGTTAGGTTTTTTCCAATGGCTTTATGTAGTAATACAGCAGCAACTGATGAATCAACACCGCCAGATAGGGCACATAAAGCTTTTCCATTACCAATTTTTTCTTTTAAAGTCTTTATACTATCTTCTACAAATGAAGATATTTGCCAATCACCAGAACATTTACAAATATTAAATAAGAAATTATATATAACTTTAGTTCCATTTACTGATAAATTAACTTCTGGATGAAATTGTATTCCATATAATTTTCTTTCAACATTTTCCATTGCAGCATTTGGACAATGAGCTGTTTTTCCGATATTCTTAAATCCTGCTGGAAGTTCTGAAACAAAATCAGTATGACTCATTAAAAAGTCGTTTTGGTTTTCAAAACCTTGAAATAGGGAAGAGGTATTATCAATTTCCACTTTTGTTGTTCCATATTCTCTTGTTTCAGCTTTTTGCACTTTTCCTCCGAATAGTATAAGTCATAAGTTGCATTCCATAACATATTCCAAGTACTGGAATTCCTAAATCAAATATTCCTTCTGCACATCTTGGTGAATCTTCACCATATACACTTGCAGGTCCTCCTGTAAATATAATACCCTTTGGATTTTTTTCTTTAATCTTTTCTAGTGAAATGTTGTAAGATACTACTTCTGAGTATACATTACATTCTCTGACTCTTCTTGCTATTAGTTGGTTGTATTGTCCTCCAAAATCTAGGATAAGGATTAGTTCATTATTTTTCATATTTTTTTGTATGATTATTGAAATAATCATATGCTCCTTTTTAATATATTTGGGTTTTTAGCGACACCCATAAACTTTTATACTATATAAGAATAATTAATTTGCATATTGACCTATGTAGAGATCTTTCGTATACAAAAAACGTTCTTAAAAAAGTTCCTCTTAAGCCTTGTAAATATTATTTTGTTAGTTTTCTTACAATATTATAATATCATAATAAAGAGTTAAAGTAAAGAATAAATTAAGATAGTAGCAAATTTATCCAACACGCATAAAATAAGTATTCAAAAAAATATATAATATTTTAATAAATATTAAAAAGAAATTTACAATTTTAATGTTAAATTGCAGAATAAGATAACATAAAATTGACAAATGTTATGTGAATATGATATATTGAATATATAACTTAAAAGTAGAAATTACTTAGTACTTTTTTGTACTTAGTAGAAAGGAGATTTTATTATGAAAAGCAATAATGAAACAGAAAAAATTATAAGAGGAGAAATATTTTTAAATGGAAAAATTTTTGAAAAAGGAGATTTACGGAAAATAGAATTTGACAATTATGTCGAAATTCTTTTCAAAAATCAAAAAGGAAAATATGAAACAAAAAAAGGTTCCATTAAGAAAAGATTGCATAGTGCTGAATTTTGGGAAGGATGGATGCCTGATGATGATCATTACTCAGAAGACGATAAATATCATTTCGAATTGTTAATGAAGCAATTCACATATAATGAAACAGATAGAGATTTTGAGTTCATAATGGGGAGTTATTCAAATCCTTTTAATAGTCATACAATTATAACTTGCACAAGTTATGCACAACTTGTTGCAGCTTATATGAATGGAGAGAAGAATATCATGATTGCAGGATTAGCCAGATATGCTAAATACGGATTACAGAGAATGTTTAAGGTTAATTCTATGAATGAAAGAGGTTTTTTCTCTGAAGGACTATTTTGGAAGGTAAACAAAGTGGTTCATTTTTGCGATAAATAATTCTCACAGCCACTTCTAAATTAGGAGTGGCTGTTTTATCAAATTTATTGTTGAAATTTATTAAGTAGATTAATACAATCAACGTATTTATACTTTTTCTTGTATGATTAATTTTTTCTATGAAATTATAATATTTTAGTGACAAATTAATACTTTTAATGTTATAATAACATATAGATAAGTACATTTAATAGATTATATGAAAAGGAGAAAATTCAAGTGGATGAGTTTAAAGTTATTGTTGTAATGAATGAAGCTATGTTAAAGCTATTAAAAGATAAGAATTTTAATTATGAAGAAAATTTAAAAATCAAAGAATATTTAGAAGATGAAACCATTTTTTTCAAAATTGATAAAGTCAAAGCTTATAATATTTTGCAAAAAGTCGGAATAAAACAAGAAAATTTAGAGAATGTTTACAAAAAGCTAATTTCCCCAAGTATATTTTATGATTTGTTACATAGAGGTAAAATAAAAGCAGATGATGATAGGATAATCATAAAATATGATTTATATAATTCAGATGATTTATTCAAAAAAAGAAATTAAAAACGTTATAGAAAAGTCCTATTAGCTAGATATACTTCTTATAGGCAATCTTTCTTGTGTACACAGAATTTACACAACATAAAAATAGAAATCTATTTTTTATATAGTTAAAAATATAGGTAATGGAGGAATTTTAAATGAGTGATGAATATATAAGAAAATTTTATAATGAAATAACCCAAACATTAGAAGGAGACTATAAAATAATATTAGAACCTAACAGAGAACTTACAGAAGATTGGATTGAATACGATCAAGTAAAATGGGAAATGGATGAACCTATTGAAAAGTTAGTAAAAAAATTATTGAACGAAACTACACTAAATCTTGAAGATAAAATTTTAAGTATTTACAAATTTATCTGTCTAAATTATATATATGATGATAATGTTTTATATTTCTTTAGAAGAGATACCAGTGATATCAACAATATAAAATATATTGCTGTTGATTGGTATGGAAGAATAATTGATGAAAGATGGAAAGAAAACCGAAAAAAACATAATAGGAGAGTATGTTATGAATTTGCCAGATTTTATGCCAAAGCTATAAATAAATTAATAGGAGCAAATGACAATTTAGAAGCTTGTATGGTTGGGGATAAAGAAAATACGCACTATGTTGTAGGTTTAACTGGTGATGAGTATAGTATTATTTTAGATTTAGATGACTTTAATAAGATAAAAGATCTTACAAGATTAAAATTAGGATTAACAATTACTGGAATAAAAATATTAAGAGATAATAATGGAAAATTTCAAAAAGCTGTAGATAAATTCAATGAGGACAGATTAAACGAATTATCTGAAGTTGAAAAAATAAAAGAAGAATTAAGAGGTAAAGATACTATTAAATATTTTAATAGTGTAATAGATGTATTGAAAACATACAAAATTGATTCACAAGGATTTCTTGAATATATGAGGTCGATAATTGAGAATGAAGAAATTGAAATAGAAAAGATATGGAAAGAAGTTAAAGGTGGTAGTGAAAAAAGATATGTAAGATGCTTAGTTTTTAACTTTGATTCAAATACTTACTTACTTGATAGTGTTGATAAAACATTAAATATAATTGACAAGGAAAAACTAGATAAGAATATTTTTATATTTAATCCAGAAGAAAATGAATATCCTTATTACGGAGGATAAATTAGTTTTTAATCAGAATTATATGTGAAATTAAATTATAAAATAGGGAGAAATTAAAATGAGTATAAACATAGAAAAACTTAACAAATTAAACGACTTAGTAAGTTTACATTTTAGAAGAAAGCACATAATGGTACTAGATCCAGAAGAAAATATAGAAGATGTTGAAGATTTAAACACAAATATATTATATGATAAATCAGAATGGAAGATTCCAGAAAAACTTCATACATTAGTTGAAGAATTATCAGAAAATAGTAAGTTAAGTAATGAAGATAAAATTTTATCAATCTTTGAAAATATATGTAGAGATTATATATATGACGATAACTTAATATCTTATATACAGAAAATAGATGATGAATCATATGATTTACCAGATTGGTATGGAAGAGATATAGATGAAAATTGGGAAAAAAATAGAGAACAACATAATAGAAGAGTTTGCTATGAAGTATCTAGATATCTTGCAAAAGCTCTTACTGAATTATTCAAAAATAGGGATGATGTAAATATTTGTATTCTTTGGGATAAAGGTAATACACACTATTTTGTTGGATTAACTTGCAATGAATATAGTTTAACTTTAGATACAGATAACTTTAACAATATAAAAGACCTCACAAGAATAAAAGCAGAACTAACTGCACAAGGTATTGTTATCTTAGATGACAAAGAAAACAAATTTAAAATAGCACTTGATAGATTTAATGAAAATAGAAGCAATGATGCGATAAAAAAGATAGAAAATGAAATATCTAATAATGAGATGATTGAAAATCCAGATTTAGAAACTTCGAATCTTAATCAAACAGAAGAATCTGAAGATATAATCTTTTTAAGAAATGCAATAGAAATATTAAAAGAAAAATATGGTATTGATTCTCAAGGATTGTTTGAATACATGAAGGAAATTATAGATATTAAATTAGGAGCACAATCAAGAAAAAAAGTCTGGAAGAAAATCGAAGGAAAAGACAATAAAGCAACTAGATATATAAGATGTTTAGTTATCAATGTGGATGATCAAGAATATATACTTGATGTTGATGAAATGTTATTGCGCACATTTGATGAGCAAGAATTTAATAGAGAAGATACAAATTTTATACCTTATAAAGAACTTTCTCGTGATTGGGGCGAACCTTATGATGGGTCATAAATTGTAGCAAAAAGGAAATTCAACAAAAAACATAGCAAAATTAATAAAAATTTGCTATGTTTTTTGTTGGAATTTTTTATGAATAATGTTGAAGTAAATTTGAAAATTATGTAAATGTATGATATAATAATAAAAATGCAATAAATGCATATATAAAAGGAGGTAAATAGCAATATGGTAAAAGTTGCAATTGCAACAAAATCAGCAGAAAAGATCGCTGGTATTAAAGAAGCAATACATCGGACTCTTAATGAAACCGAACTAGAACTAAATTTTAAAGAAACTAAATCTGGCGTTTCAAGCCAACCATTTGGAGAAGAAACATATCAAGGAGCATGGAATAGAATACAAGACATCAAACAGAATTTTCCAAATATGGATTTTTATGTTAGTTGTGAAGCAGGTATAGAAAAAATATTCAATCAGTACTTTAATGTACAAGTTGTATGTATTTACAACTCCAAGTCCAAAAAGTTTCTTTGGGGAAAAAGTTCTGGCTGGATGATTCCATCTAAAGACATAGATACTATTAGAAAAGAATCCTTAGATATCTATCTTAGAAAAAAGGGAATCAATAGAATAGAAGAGTTATTAGGAAAAAATAATTCAAGAGAAGCATTTGTAGCCCAAGCTACTGAAATTGCATTAGCTTCTGAAAAATTACAGCGACTTAAAAACAATTGAGGTTTGAATCCTCAATTGTTTTTTTATAACACACTACTCGTCGGAATATAACTCTCATCAGGAGGATACACATATTCCTCTGAAGGTTTCTGACTTTCAGAAATATCAGTAATCATAAGTATAGGCATATCCCCGTGATAATCCCCTTTTTGAATTTCTCCAGTCACAGTAACCCAAGTATCATCAGGAAAATCCTTTGCATTTTTATATTCGCACAAAAAACCAACAACCAAAAATTGAGAATTAGAAGAAATAATCATATCCCTCGCCAAGACAAACTGATTATCATTTAAATCAGAAACACGATAAATATAACCTGTAAAACGTATTTTCATCCCAACATAATTATCAATATTTTCATGAACAGTCTTCAAAACATTCGTATAATTTTTTGCAGAAATTTCGGAAACGTCATTTTGAGGCATACAACTAGAAGCCTTATTTGCACCACTAAAAATTCTAAAAAGAACAACACCCAGTATACAAATAATTAATATTATAACAATAGCAAAAAAAATTTTAAAAACCTTACTACCATTTATTTTAACATTATATACAAACATAAAATAACCTCTTTCTAAACAAAACTGACTTTATTACAATCTATGAAATAATTTCTAAAATATAACTGTTTGGGAACGTTTGGGACACGCCAAATCGTTCCTAAATTTCTGATAATATTAGAGAGATAACAGTTTTAAGTATATTATTTAATATTCGAAATAGATAAAGGTAGGAACGATTTGGTGTGTCCCAAACGTTCCCACTTTTAAAATATAGCAAAAAACACTTGATAAAAAAAGATTTTAGTGATATAGTAACAGGGTAAAAAATTAAACTTAGGAGGAAAGATTTAAAATGGGCATAATGAAGAAAATATTTAAATCATACAGTGAAAAAGAAGTTAAAAGAGTAATGCCAATTGTAGAAAAAATTAATGGCATGGAAGAAGAAATTTCAAAATTAAGTGACCACGAGTTAAGAGGGAAAACAGATTATTTTAAGAAACAATTAGCAGAAGGAAAAACTTTAGATGATATTTTACCAGAGGCTTTTGCAGTTGTTAGAGAAGCATCAAAAAGAGCCTTAGGAATGAGACACTTTGATGTACAATTAATAGGTGGTATCATCTTACATCAAGGAAGAATTGCAGAAATGAAAACTGGTGAAGGAAAAACACTTGTTGCAACATTACCAGTATATTTAAATGCACTAGAAGGAAAAGGTGTGCATGTAATTACAGTAAACGATTACCTAGCTAAGAGAGATAGTGAATGGATGGGTAAATTATATAAATTTTTAGGAATGTCAGTAGGTTTAGTAATTGCAGGTATGGATCCAGCACAAAAGCAAAAAGCATATGCAGCTGACATTACATATGGTACAAATAACGAATTTGGATTTGATTATCTAAGAGATAATATGGTTATATACAAAAATCAATTGGTACAAAGAGGACTACATTATGCAATCGTCGATGAAATTGATAGTATTTTAATAGACGAAGCACGTACACCACTTATTATTTCAGGTAGAGCAAATCAATCATCTGATTTATATAAAAAAGCAAATGATTTTGTAAGAAAATTGGAAGCAAAAGTAATAGTTGAAGAAGATGTAAAAGATTTTGACCAAGCAGAAGATAATGAAAAATATGATTATATAGTTGACTTAAAAGCAAAATCTGCATCACTAACTTTAAAAGGAATTAAAAAAGCCGAGGAATTTTTCCACCTAGAAAACTTTAATGATTTAGAGAATTCAACACTAGTACATCACGTTAATCAAGCATTGCGTGCACATGGTGTTATGAAAAAAGATATAGATTATATCGTAAAAGATGGAGAAGTTTTAATTGTTGATGAATTTACTGGACGTATAATGTACGGAAGAAGATATAATAATGGATTACATCAAGCAATTGAAGCTAAAGAACATGTAAAAATCGCAGATGAATCAAAAACTTTAGCAACAATTACATTCCAAAACTACTTTAGAATGTATGATAAATTATCAGGTATGACAGGTACTGCTATGACAGAAGAAGCAGAATTTGAAGAAATATACAACTTAGATGTTGTAGCTATTCCAACAAACAAACCAATGATTCGTAAAGATGAAAATGATGTAATATATAAAAATGAAGCTGCAAAATATAGAGCAGTAGTAGAAAGTATAAAAGAGAGTCATAAAAAAGGACAACCAGTATTAATAGGTACAGTATCAATTGAAAAATCAGAAAAACTAAGTAAATTATTACAAAAAGAAAGAATACCACATGAAGTATTAAATGCTAAATCACATGAAAAAGAAGCTATGATTATAGCTCAAGCTGGTAAATATGGTGCTGTTACAATTGCAACAAACATGGCAGGACGTGGTACTGATATCATGCTTGGAGGAAATAGTGAATATTTGGCTAAAGAAGAAATGAAAAAGAAAAGAGTTCCAGAAAACTTAATAGAAGAATCAAACACTTATTATGAAACAGATGACCAAGATATTTTAAGAGCAAGAGAGCAATTTAATGAATTAGTTAAAAAATATGACGAACAAATAAAAGATGAAAAACAGAAAGTAATTGAAGCTGGAGGACTAAAAATAATTGGTACAGAAAGACATGAATCAAGAAGAATTGATAACCAATTAAGAGGACGTAGTGGTCGTCAAGGAGATGTCGGAGAATCTAAATTCTATATAGGATTAGATGATGACTTAATGAAAATTTTCGGTGGAAATGCTATAACTAAAGTATACAATACATTGGGAGCAGATGAAAATATGCCAATCGAATCTAAAATGATATCAAAGGCTGTTGAAAATGCCCAAAAGAAAGTTGAAGGAAGAAACTTCAGTATTCGTAAAAATGTATTAAAATATGATGACGTAATGAATGTCCAAAGAGAAATTATTTATAAACAAAGAAGACAAGTTCTAGATGGCGAAAACATGAGTGAAAATATATCTAATATGATTAACTCAGTAGCTGAAGAAGTTGTAGGAACATATATAGAAGGTGAAGAAGGAAATTCACTAAATATAGAAGCTTTAAATACAGAAATATTAAACACATTTGGAATAGATATGTTACCATTCTTAAAAGAACATAGTAAAGATATAAACGCAGTAACAGAAGAACTAGAAAAACAAGCTCACGCAAAATATGAAGAAAAAGAACAAGATATAGGTTCAGAACAAATGAGAGAACTAGAAAGAGTTGTTTTATTAAAAGTCGTAGATGAAAAATGGATGAATCATATCGACAGTATGGATGAGCTTAAAAATGGAATTGGTCTTCGTGCATATGGACAACAAGATCCTGTTGTAAAATACAGAATGGAAGGTATGGATATGTTTGAAGAAATGACAGCAAATATAAAAATTGATGTTGTTAAAATTCTTATGAACATAAGAAAACAAGGAGAAGTAAGACGTCAAGAAACTGCTAAAATTACTGGTGCAGCATTGGAAGCTATCAATAGTGTTGATGGCGGAAAAGCAATTGATGTTAATGAAAATAAAACTGTTGTAAACGAAGGACCAAAAATAGGTAGAAATGACCCATGTCCATGTGGTTCTGGTAAAAAATATAAAAATTGTTGCGGAAAGAATAATTAAAAGATTGTGAGGTATAATATAAATGTTAAAGTATGAAGATATATTAGGAGATAAATATATAAATTCATTAATTAATAGTATTAAATCTGACCCTTATATGTTAAATCATTCTAGTAGACATATTTATAAAGTTGTAGAAAATGTAGAAAAAATTTCAAAACAGCTTAATTGTGATAATATATTTATAAACAATATTAAAATTGCTGCACTTCTACATGATGTTGGAATGACTGTACAAAGAAAAGACCATGCACAATATAGTTATGAAATTGCAAAGAAATATCTAGACAAACAAAATATTAATGAAAAAGACAAAAATGAAATATTATATTCAATAAAGAAACACTCTAATGCCAAAAATTCAAACAGCTTAATGCACCAAATACTAGTTGTAGCAGATAAAATGGATATAGATAA
>CAJFQT010000022.1 GCA_904419095.1 uncultured Clostridia bacterium
TTCCTCCGGCTGTTTCTTGTCTTAAATTTCCTGTCCAGAATGGATGACATTTTGAACATACGTCTACTTTTATATCTTTTTTTGTTGATCCTACTTCTAAAACATTTCCACATGCACATGTGATTGTTGTTGAAGCATTGTAGTTTGGATGTATTCCTTCTTTCATTTTTTTCACCTCTTTTTTCTTTTTTGTATTTATATTGGCTTGTTGTTTGCCTATTTATTATCAACATTTTTTATAATAACATATTTTTTATTTTTTTTCAAGTATTAATTTTTATTATTTTCTTCTTCATTATGTTGCATAGAATAGATTGCTGATGATATCATTTCTTGGTTTAATGATACTTTATTTACTAATTTGCTCATTACGTTGAATACACAAGCTACAATTAATATTATTAATCCTATTTTTTTCCAATATTTTGCTATCATAACAATCCTCCTCTTTTTTTTGCTACATTTATATTATACTTTTTTTATTTGTTTTTGTCAACATAATATTACATATCATCTTCATTGTCTTCTTGTTCATCGTCACATCCTGAACATCTTGAACAGTGTCCTAAGCAAGAATTTTCATCATCATCTGTGTCACCTGTCCAGTCTAGTTCTATCATATTTTTACATTCAGGACATTCTACTTCTGTTTTGTTTTCATCTATATCTACTACAAATTGAGCATTACAATATGGGCATATTATTTCAAAATCAAATCCTTCATCTGAATATATGTCTTTTTCTATGTTGTCTAATATGCTTTGCATTTTGTCCATTCTTGTTTCTAAGCTGTTTTGCATTTTTAATAGATGTTCTAGTTGTTCATTTTTGCTGTCTAATATTGCATCTATTTTTTCTATTACTGCATCCATGAATTTTGCAAATCTTTCTTTTATATATCTTAAATCTTCTGGATTTTTAATATTTTTCTCTATATCATCTAAAAAACTTTTGTATTCATTTTTTAAATTACTCATTAAATATTCTCAAACCTTTCTTTTTTTATTATACTCTTTCCATATATTCACATGTTCTTGTGTCTATTCTTAATATATCTCCTATGTTTACGAATAATGGAACTTGTATTTCTAATCCAGTTTCTAGTTTTGCTGGTTTTCCTGATGTTGTTGTTGTGTTTCCACTAAATCCTGGTTCTGTATATGTAACTTCTAATTCTACAAATGTAGGTGGTTCTACTGCAAATACGTTTCCTTTGTATGATAATATTGTTACTTCCATATTTTCTTTTAGGTATTTTAAACAATCTCCTAATTGTTCTTCATTTAATGGCATTTGATCATATGTTTCATTGTCCATGAAATAATATAATCCACCATCATTATATAAGTATTGCATTGCTTTTTTCTCAATTTCTGCTCCTGGGAATTTGTCTGATGGGTTGAATGTTTTTTCTAGTGTTGCTCCTGTGATTACATTTTTTAATTTTGTTCTAACAAAAGCTGAACCTTTTCCTGGTTTTACGTGTTGAAATTCAACTACTCTAAATACATTTCCCTCCATTTCAAATGTTGTTCCATTTCTAAAATCTCCTGCTGAATATACTCCTGCCATTTTTTATCTCCTTTCATTTCTTCAATTTTTACTCTAAATATTTTACTATATTTTAGCCTAAAAATCAAGTAATTATTCATTTTTTCATATTACAATGTAATCTTTTTTTGAATTTGTTAGACTTACAGAACCAAATTTTGTGATTTGCACTGTGTCTTCTATTCGTACTCCAAATTTTCCTGGTATATATATTCCTGGTTCATTTGTTACTACCATATTTTCTTTTAGTTGTGTATCAGATTTATAACTGATGTATGGTGCTTCGTGAATTTCTAATCCTACTCCATGACCTAAACTATGAACTAAATCATAATTATGTAATTTAAAATCATTTTCTACCATTTTCGTGAGTAATCTTGTGTTTGCACCATCTTTGAAGTCTTCTTGCGTTTGTAATTGGTTTTTCAAAACTAAGTCATATACCTCTTTTACCTCTTCTAAAACTTCTCCCACAAAAAATGTTCTAGTCATATCTGAACAATAACCATTTACTTTACATCCCATATCAATTGTTATAATATCTTTTTCTTTTATTTTTCTATCTGTTGGAATTGCATGCGGTTTTGATGTGTTTTCCCCTGACGCAACAATTGTATCGAAAGATACTCCTTCTGCATTTATGTTATAATATTCATCAATTTCTTTTGCAATTTGTTTTTCTGTCATTCCTGGTTTTATATAATTTAAAATGTGTTTGAAACAATCGTCTGTTATGTTACATGCTTTTGCTATATTGCTTATTTCATCTTTATCTTTTATCATTCTTTGTTTTTCAATTATATGTTCTGTCTCGACTAAGTTATTTATTTTATATTTTCTTATCATTTCTTTATAGTCTGCATATGTAACATAGTATTCCTCAAAACCTACATTTTCACAAAATAAGAAAAAGTTTTCATAGTCGTCTTTTGATATATCTTTTAAGTCATATACTATTATTTCATCATATAGTGTTAATATGCTATGTACATGTTCTATATATCTTGCATCTGTTATAAATATATTATCTTTTCTTGTTAGAAGTAAAATTCCTTCTGCGTCTATGTTTGTCAAATATTTTATATTTACTGGATTTGAAATAATAATCCCTTGCAAATCTAAACTATTCATTGTATTTCGTAACCATTGTAATTTAGAATTCATTGGATATCCCCCTTTATTTGTATAGACCTAATGTAAAAATTTGCATTAATACATTTTTTATCGTTTCAAAAGGTATATATATGCTTATAAATGTCCCTATAACAATAAATGGTCCAAATGGTATGTATTCATTAGATTTTTTTATTTTTGAAACTAACAGTACTATACTTAAAATAGCTCCTATTAAGAATGATAATAGTGTAATTATAATGATATTTGATAGTCCAAAATAAAGTCCTAATGCTCCCATTAATTTAACATCACCAAATCCCATTGCTTCTTTTCCATAAAATAGTCCGCCAAGTAATGTTATTAATAAAAATATTCCGCCACCTGCAAGCATTCCTAATAGCATATTTATACTTATTGCTACATCTGATAATCCATAAAGGAATGTCATTATTAATCCTATTTCAAATATTGTTAAATTTAATCTGTTTGGTATTATTTGATATTTATAATCTATTACAAATACTGATAGTAGCATTGGTGCTAATATTATATATTTTATTAAATCTAAATTTGCAATTACAGTATCTTTTATTCCGTATACATATAATATAGTTACATAAATTATTGCGGTTAACAACATTAGAATATAGTTTGGTCTAAAGTTTTCTTTGTTCTTTTTAAAGAATTCAATTGTGAAAACTTTTTTATATTCTGGTAATCTTTTGTTCATCCAATCTACAAATTGCCCAACAAATAGTCCAATTATTGCTATTGCTACGTAGTAAGCAATATGGACATCATTTATATACATAGTTATTTCTCCTTTTAAATTTATCTTTTTTCTATTTTTCTTTTTGGATTTTTCTCTTTATTCTGTTTTCAATCGGTCTTTTCCATGCAGTATACCAATATTCTTTTTCATTTATTGGCTCAACTAAAATTGTAAACATTTTGGAACGATTTCCTCCTATTATGTCTGTGAATATTTGGTCTCCTACTACTGCTATTCTTGAATCTTCTTCTCTTAATGCTTTTTTTACTTTGTTAAATCCTCTTTTTAATGGTTTCGTTCCAAAATATACATATGGTATATCTAGTTTTTTTGATATTTTTTCGACTTTTTGTTTTTTATTTGAGTTTGATAATATGTAAAGTTTTACTCCTTGTCCTTTTATTTCTTTTGCCCAATTTATTATTTCTTCTGATAAATTTTCTTTTTTATCTATGAGTGTATTATCAACATCTAATATCATTGCTTTTATTTTGTTTTTTATTAAAAATTGTATTGTTATATCTTGTACTTTTTCAAAATATGCATTTGGATATAAAAACATCTTGTTCCCCCATAACTTTTTTATACATATTATCAATATCGTACTTTTTTGTCAAGTTATATTATAATCTTTTAAAATAAAGTTGAAATTCAGTCTAGTATAAAAATAAGTCATCCGAAAATTTGATATATAAATATTTTTTGTCAAAAACATATTTGAAATTTATCTATAGGTTTTTGCTGAAAAAATATTTATATATCAAACTTTCTACTGCTCTACAAAATTTAGTTTGCATAATAATAAACTAAAATCTATAAATCTGATTTTAAAGACAAAATTATTAACCCAAAAACAATCAAAAGGTTAGTTATGCTTTTCTTCATAATTAACCTTTATTTTAATATTTTATAAAATATTTAATAGTTTATTCAAGGTCCGTCCCCAAAATCCCTTCTAGGAGGGATTTTAAGGACCGTCCCTAAATCCCTATACTCTTGCAACTCCACCTATTACTTTGTTTTCTGTTGCATTTGGTAATATTTTTGGTCCTCCTGCTAGTACTACTTTGTCGCCTTTTTCAAGAAGTCCTTCGCTTTCTAATATTTCAATTCCTTTTTGAATTGTGTCTTCTATTGATTTTTGGTCTTTTACTAATATTGGCATTACATTCCATACTATTGATAATTGATAGAATGTTTTTTCTGAGTCTGTTACTGCAAATATTGGGCATCCTGGTCCCATTCCTGCAATATTTCTTACAGAGTCTCCTTTATGTGTATATGCAACAATAGCATCTGCTTCTACTTTTTGTGCTGTTACACATGTTGTGTATGCTATATTTCTTTCTAGGTCTTCTGCATCTATTCTGAAGTTCTTTTTGTTGAATCTCTTCCAGTAGTTTATTGAACCTTCTATTGATTTTGAAATTTTAACCATTGTTTCTACACATTCTACTGGATATTTACCCATTGCACATTCTCCAGATAACATGATACAACTTGTTACATCATATACTGCATTTGCAACGTCACTTACTTCTGCTCTTGTTGGTCTTGGGTTTGATGTCATTGTTTCTAGCATTTGTGTTGCTGTTATTACTGGTTTACCAACTTGATTACATCTTTTAATGAAGTGTTTTTGAACAATTGGAACTTGTTCCATTGGTATTTCTACACCCATATCTCCACGTGCTACCATTATTCCATCTGATGCAGCTAAGATTTCTTCAAAGTTATCAATTCCTTCTTGGCTTTCTATTTTTGAAATGATTTTTATGTGTTCTCCATTGTTTTCTTTTAATAAGTTTCTTATTGCTTCAACGTCTTCTTTTCTTCTAACAAATGATGCTGCTATCATGTCAAATCCTGCTTTAACTCCATTTGTAATATCATCAATATCTTTTTGTGCTAGTGCTGGTAAATTTAATTTTAGTCCTGGCACATTCATTGTTTTTCTGCTTCCTAATTTTGCAGTATTTAATGCTTTACATTTGATATCTTTTCCAACTATTTCTACAACTTCAAATTCAAGTGCTCCATCATCAACTAATATTTTGCTTCCTGGTTTTACATCTTGATATAAGTTTTTGTAGCTTATTGTTGTTTTTGTTTCGTTTCCGATTATATCATCATAAACAAATGTAAACTCTTGTCCTTCATTAATTGTTACTTTTTCATCTCCAGATTCTAATTTTCCTGTTCTTATTTCTGGTCCTTTAGTATCTAGTAATAAAGCAACTGGTTTATTTAGTTTTTCTCTTACTTTTTTTATCATTGCTATTTTTTCAGCGTTTTCTTCATATCCTCCATGAGAAAAATTGATTCTAGCAATTCCTAATCCTGCTTTAACTAATCTTGTAAATGTTTCTTCATTATCACTTGCTGGTCCTATTGTACCAATGATGTTTGTTTTTCTTAATACTTGTTCCATATTTTATTACTCCCTTCTTTTTTTACCGTTTTTTATTATATCACATATTACTTAAAATATTCAAGTACTTTTATTTAGTTTCTTTAATTATTAGTAGTTACAGTTGTTACAATTCAGACTATTATAAAAACAAACCTTTCGGACTGCTCTATAAAATTTAGTCTGAGTTGTAATAATTATTAATTCTCGCTTTATTGTGATAATTCTATTATAGAATGCAATATTTTTTCATCTTCACTATAAATAGCAACAATATACTTATCCTCAATATTTGCATATTTACATTTAAGTTTTTCTCCCAATTTTGTTTCTTTTTTATATTGTATCCTTACTTCATTAAATGGTCTTCTGTTATATATTTCTTCTGGTAAAGCCTCATATGCTATGTCTAAATAATATAGGTTATGCATATGTCCATTTATATCAATATCTTTTCTTCTTACAAGATATTCTGTTGTTGTTTCATATTCTTTAGGAATGGATATTTTTTCTAAATCCAATTCTGGAAATAAGTTTCGCGTTTCTGGTTTATATGCATTTATTACGTCATCTCCAATTCTTGTTATTTTTCCTTTTCTTATATCTACCATTGTCCATTTTGAAGTTGCAATTGCACATAAATTTTTATTTTCATCAAATATTTCGAAATCCCTAAAAGTTGCAACTTTTGAACCTTCTTTTGCCCAAGTATGAATTTCTAATTCTTCACCATATTTAGGTCTATTAATAACTTTTAATTTCCAACCTAATAATACCCAAGCTATGCCCGTTTCATTGGTATAATTTGCTCCAAATCCTGCAACGTCTGAATGATATGATCCAATATTTTCTAAAAATTCTAATATTGCTCTATTTTTTAATAAATTGTCTTTATCTATATCTTTTAATCCCATCTTAAATTTTTCTTTAAAAACCACTTTTACTCGCCTCATTCTTTTATTTATAATTCTTATTTTACTTTTATCTTTAATATTTCATCTTTCTTCTTTCTTATTAATATCCTGGTTTCTCAAGTAATTTAAACATATTTTTCTTATATTCTTCTACTCCAGGTTGATTAAATGGATTTACTCCCAAAATCATTCCTGACATTGCACATGATTTTTCAAAGAAATATATTAGAGAACCTATATTTTTTTCATTTAATTTATCAATTGTTATTTGAATATTTGGAACATCTCCTGACACATGTGCTTGTATAGTACCTTCCATTGCTTTTTTATTTACATAGTCTAAAGATTTACCTGCTAAATAGTTTAATCCATCTAAATTATCTTCATCTGGCTGAATTGTTATATCTGGCTTTGGATTTTTTATTTTTATAACAGTTTCAAATAGATTTCTTCTTCCTTCTTGTATATATTGTCCCATTGAATGTAAATCTGTTGTAAAATCAACTCCAGCTGGAAAAATTCCTTTTTGATCTTTTCCTTCACTTTCTCCATAAAGCTGTTTCCACCATTCTGTAAAATAATGCATTTTAGGTTCATAATTTACTAATATTTCAGTGTTTTTATATAATTTATATAAAATATTTCTAACTACCGCATATTGATAGCATTCATTATATTTTAAGTCGGAATCATTATATTTTTCTTGTGCTTCTCTTGCTCCTTCCATTAGTTTATCAATATCAATTCCTGCTACTGCAATAGGTAATAACCCTACTGCTGTTAAAACAGAATATCTTCCTCCAACATTATCTGGTACTACAAATTGTTCATATCCTTCTTTTTCAGCTAATGTTTTTAAAGCTCCCTTTTCTTTATCTGTTGTAGCATATATTCTGCTTCTTGCTTCCTCTATTCCATATTTATTTTCTAGAATTTCTCTAAATATTCTAAACGCAATTGCAGGCTCTGTTGTTGTTCCAGATTTTGAAATTACATTTATAGAAAAGTCCTTATCTCCTATATAATCTATTATTTCTTGCATATAATCTGAACTTAAATTATTTCCAGCATATAGAATTTGAGGGAATTTTCTTTCTTCTGCTGGAAGCATATTATAAAAAGAACTTGTTAATGCTTCTATTACTGCTCTTGCACCTAAATATGATCCACCTATTCCAATAACAACTAAAATGTCTGATTCTTTAGCAATTTTTTTAGCTGCTTTTTTTATTCTATTAAATTCCTTCTTATTATACTTTGTTGGTAATTCAAGCCATCCTACAAAATCGTTTTCATCATTAACTCTATGATGTAATTCCTTATGAATATTCTCAACTTGTTCTTTATATTCCAAAATATTTTTTTTACTAACCCCTGTATTTTTCAAATTTAATTTTATACCATCCATCTACCTCATCCTTTCTCTTATGAATTTAAACTTCTTGTATTATATATTGATGAAATTTATTTTTCAAGTAATTTTTATTATTTTCTTCTTTTAATAAGATTTTAAAATTACAATTGAGATTTAATTTTACAGAGTAGTCCGAAAGCTTGATATTATATGTTTTTAAATACTTTCCGTTCGATATCGGAATGAGGAATAGAAGTTGTTGGGCTATCGAATGAGGAATGTTCACGGTACCCGAAAGAATGAAGGGGGTCTGAGTGAAAGAGGCTCATGAGAAAGCCCTACAACTTCTTTCTGAATGCAGTGAGTAGGAAAATATTTAAAAACATATAATATCAAGCTTTTGGACGGCTTAATCTTGTGATAAATTAACTTGTAACTGCAGTTTATTCTATGAATTATTTAAAACTTCATCTAATACTTTAGCCAAATACTTCATACTATTTAAGCATTGTTCCAAAGTATTTCCCGTTGAACCAACTTCCATAATACTTGCATACTTTCCAGTATGTTGATTATATCTAGACTCTGTCAACATAATCGGCTTAAATAATCCTGGATACATTTCTTCTGCTTTTGCTTGAACTTTAATTGCAAATTTCAAATTTTGATTCCAATTTGGATGATATAATCCTCCTGCATTTGTTCCTATTACATACATTATTTGTGCTGCATAATCATCGCCTATTTTTACAGTAGGAGCATAATCTGGTCTACTACCAATAGCATCTCTATGCAAATCTATTATGATATCAGCTGGAAATGTTTGCAAAACTGTTTGCACTGTTTGTAATGATTTAGTGTATGATCCATTATATGATGGATAATCATGATAACTCATATCATGATATGTTGAAAAACCATATTGTTTTAATTGAACTTCGAGTTCTGTTCCAACTCTTGTTACTGTATAGTTTAAATCAGTAGTTCTATAATTACCTGTTGGTGTATATGGAAATAAATCACTTGCTGTATAGCTTTCACAACTATGGGTATGAAACATTAAGATATTTTTATTGTCAATTGTTATATCTGGTGTTAACATATCTTCTGTCAATGTGTATGATGTTTGATTTTTAATTTTTACATTTCCATATTGCACATTAAAACTTTCTGTTATTGGATTATTTGTTACTACTTCGGTTTTTACATCGGTTTTGGCTAATTCTATTTCTGTGTTTTGTTGTTCTTGTTTATTTTCTTCTGATTCATTTTGATTTACTGTTACTGTATTTTCATTATTTGCTTGTTCTTCACTTTTAGTATCATCTTTATTTTCATCTAATCCTCTCATTATATTAATTTCAGAGGTTAGTATGTTTTCTAGAAAATTATTTGTGTTTTTTTCTTCGTTTTCTTTCCCATCTTCTGTTACCACCGAAATAACAGGAATAGTTTGAGATATTCCACTTTTCAACATATATGATTTTATCCCCTGAACTTGTTTAGATATAATATTACTACTTTTTTGAGTATTATTATTATTAATTACATTTTTCTTTTTAAAAGAAAAATATCTTGTAGCTACTATTACAATTACTATTGTAAATATGATTCCTACAAGATATTTTGTTATATCTTTTAATCTTAATACAGCTACATTAAACATAAATTTTCTCCTTGTCCTATGTTCTCTTTATATGTTTATGCTGTATAAGTCATTTTTATGATTATTTCTTTATTATTTATATTTTCAATTTTTTAAATATTTTTATTGATTTTCTGTTTCTTCTGTATTATTAGTTGTTTCAGTGTTGCCGTTTGTTTCATTGTTATTTGCTCCATTATTAGAACTTCCTGATATAACACCTTCTTCTATTTTTTCAACTCCTACTGCATCTAAATAATCTTCTATGTCATATCTCTTATCATTGTATGTCATATAATAATAAGTTACACCTGAACTTATTGTCATGTATGCATCATCTAGTATGTTTGGTACTTTTTCTTCTCCTTCTGAATTAACTAATGCGTATTTTCCATCACGTTTTGCAACTATCATATTGTATTCTGGTATTACTAATAAGTTCATTGCATCTCTATTGTTTGAAGCTATATATCCAAAGCTTTCATATTTGAAATCTACAAGCTGTTTTCCTGTCTTATCAAAGAATCCCCATAGTTTGTCTTTTTTTACTGGTATTAAATTGTCTGCTAAAATAAATTTATTTTTTATGTCGTTATTTGTAAATCTAGTTATATCTACACCTATTTCATCATATTCTAAGTGAATTTTTATACTTCCATTTGTGTCAATTACACCGTATTTACCATCTCTTTCAGCTAAATAAAGTCCTGAATCACTATCCATTAGTTCTAGACTATCATATAATAATTGTACTTTTAATTCTCCTGCATTAGAAAGTATGCCAACTTTTTTATTGCTTGTTACTAGAAAATCATTTGTGTCTTGCAAATATTCAATATCATCATATTTAGGTTCAATTAATACTTCACCTGTATCACAATTTATTACTCCTATAGTTCCAGAGCCGTCTCTTTGAACAATTAACATACTTTCTAATATTGCTTTTTGGTTTTCGAAGTCATCATCTATTTTTGAATATCCATAGTCTAATACACTATTTGTATAACTTTGAATTAGATATGGCATTGTATAAATTTGTATTCTATTATTATTTCTATCATAATTAAATACTGTATTAAATGCTTCTTCAAATCCTACTGTGTCTGTGTATAATATACCATTCATTGCTTTAATTGGTTCGTCCGCATAGAAATAATCATAGTCTTCTCCTGTGTTTGATTTAGATTTTGTACTAAGTTTATATATTTTATTGGAATTTAATGTAAAGTTTGCAACTTCGTCTTCACATTGTATATAGCATCTACTTTTATCTTCTGATTTATCTCTATAATCACCATTGTAACTTTCATATCCTATATATGGGGCTATTTCTTTGATCGGTATATATATTTTTCCATCTTCTTGAATTACTAGCAAGTCTTTTACTTCGTCATTTATTTTCCCATCAACATATACTCTAAGTTTTGCTTTATCAAGATATACCATTGTTATTGCTATTCCTATAATTGCTAAAACTAAAATTATAATTACAACTAAAATTATTCGTTTAACTAATTTTGTTTTGTCCTTTTTTTGCTTTTCTTGAAAACTTTCTTCAATAATATTCATTTGTATCCCCTCCTTATTTGGTATAACCATACTTCTTATAAAATTCATTTTTGAAGTTTAATAAATTATCTCTCTCTATTTCTATTCTAACTCTTTCCATCAATTTAGTCAAGAATCTTAGATTATGTATTGATAATAATCTTACTCCCAAAATTTCATTTGTTTTCACTAAATGTCTTATATATGCTCTTGTGTAATTTTTACAAGTATAGCAATCACATTCTGCATCTAATGGTCTCCAATCTCTTTCATATGTTGCATTTCTTACAACTACTTTTCCATTCCAGGTCATTGCTGTTCCATTTCTTGCTATTCTTGTTGGTAAAACACAATCACACATATCAATACCTGCTAAAGCTGCTTCTATCAAATAGTCAGGTGTTCCAACTCCCATTAAATATCTTGGTTTATCTTTTGGCATTAGAGGTGTTGTATAGTATAACATTTTCAAGAATTCTTCTTTTGGTTCTCCTACACTTATTCCACCTATTGCATATCCGGGTAAATCTAAGTCAATTAAATCTTTTGCACTTTGTGCTCTTAAATCTTCATAAAATCCTCCCTGTATTATTCCAAATAATGCTTGATCTTCTCTTGTATGTGCCTCTTTACATCTTTTTGCCCATCTAGTAGTTCTTTCCATTGATTGTTTTGTATATTCATATGTTGCTGGATATTCTACACATTCATCAAATGCCATTATAATATCTGCACCTAAATCTTCTTCTGTTTTCATAACACTTTCAGGTGAAAAGAAATGTTTGCTTCCATCTAAATGAGATTTAAATTCTACTCCTTCTTCTGAAATTGTTCTTAAATCTCCTAAGCTAAAAACCTGAAATCCGCCACTATCTGTTAAAATAGGTCTATCCCATCTCATAAATTTATGAAGGCCACCTGCTTCTTTTACTATATCTTGTCCAGGTCTCAAATACAGATGATATGTATTAGACAAAATTATTTGTGCCCCTACCATTTCTTTTAACTCTTCTGGTGTCATTGACTTCACAGTTGCTTGAGTACCAACTGGCATAAACACTGGTGTTTGAATATCTCCATGTGGTGTATGTATCACACCTCTTCTTGCTCCTGTTTGTTTATCTTCATGAATTAGTTCATATGTTACTGCTGGCTTCACTTCTTTTCCTACCTTTCTTGCTCTACATCATCTAATTTTTTTAACATATCTTCTATATTGCAAAATTTCAATTCATTATTCAAAAAATCTACTATTCTTATTCCATTAATATATCGTTTTTCTGGTATTCCAAAATTATCTTCCATAAACTTTATATCTTGTGTGCTTGCTAATCTAAAATTATTCTTATCTTTTATCAATCCATTAGCATCATATAATTTTCCTCTATACAAAACACCACAATGATTTTCTTCTTTATTTATTATAATTTTACTATGTTTTATATTACTTTTTATTATTTTTGCAAATTCAAAGCATCCTCCATGTAAAAAGAAAGCTCTTGCATTACCATCAAAAAATGAATATAATTCTTCATCTGCTAAATCTACAATAAAATCTATAAATTGTTCCATTTCTCTCCTCATCTCTATTTTATAAGCCTACTAATGAAAACATTATTTTATGAACATCGCATCTCCAAAACTGAAAAATCTATATTTCTTTTTAACTGCTTCTTCATATGCTTTCATTATATAATCTTTTCCTGCTAATGCTGATACTAGCATTAGTAATGTTGATTGTGGTAAATGAAAATTTGTAATTAAACCATCTAAGCATTTGAATTTGTAACCAGGATATATAAAAATTCCTGTATCTGCTTCTGTTTCCTTTACAAGTCCATTTTCATCTGCTATTGTTTCTAAAACTCTACAAGATGTTGTTCCTACTGCTATTACTCTTTTCCCTGATTTTTTTGTTTGATTTATAGTTTCTACATCTTCTTGTTTTATATAAAAATGTTCTGTATGCATTTGATGCTTTTCTACTTCATCTTCTTTTACTGGTCTAAATGTTCCAATTCCTACATGTAGTGTTACATTTGCAATTTTTATTCCTTTTTCTTGAATTTTTTGCAATAATTCTGGTGTAAAGTGTAATCCTGCTGTTGGTGCTGCCGCTGAGCCTTCATATTTAGCATATACTGTTTGATATCTACTATTATCCTTTAATTCTTCATGTATGTATGGTGGTAATGGCATTAGCCCTATTTTGTCTAAAATTTCATTAAAAATTCCTTTGTAATGAAATTTTACCTTTCTTGTTCCACCTGGCATAATTTCCAATATTTCTGCTTTCAAAATTCCATCACCAAATATAACTTTTGTTCCCACATGTAGCTTATTTCCTGGTCTTACTATTGTTTCCCATATATCTCCTTCAATATTATTTAATAATAAAAATTCTACATTTGCACCAGTTTCCTTTTTTCCATATATACGTGCTGGTATTACTTTTGTATTGTTTCTAACAAGACAATCTCCTGGCTCTAGATAATCTATGATGTCTTTGAACTTTTTGTGTTCTATTGATTGATTTTTTCTATCTAGAACCATAAGTTTTGATTCATCTCTTTTTTCTATAGGAACTTGTGCTATTAATTCTTCTGGTAAATTATAATTAAAATCTGATACTTTCATTTCAACTCGTCTAGCGGACTTTTTCTCCTTTCATTGATTTATCAAGCTTTTCAAACGTTATGGGAACGTTTTGGCGTGTCCCCAACGTTCCTAATGTTCCATTAGGTCTTTCATGCTTAAGTTGATTCTTCCTTGGTCATCTATGTCTGTTACTTTTACTGTTACTTTGTCTCCAACATGTAGTACATCTTCTATATTTTTTATTCTATCTTTTGAAATTTTTGATATGTGAAGTAATCCTTCTTTTCCATTACATCCTAAGTCTACAAATGCTCCAAAGTTCATTATTCTTACTACTTCACCATAATAGATTCCTCCAACTTCGACTTCTCTTACTATGTCTTCTATCATTTCTAGTGCTTCTTGTGCTTTTTCTGAATCTGATGAATATATGAATACTTGTCCGTCTTCTTCTATGTCTATTTTTACACCTGTTTCATCTATTATTTTGTTTATCATTTTTCCACCAGGTCCGATTACGTCTTTTATTTTGTCTACTTTAATTTTTGTGCTTACAATTCTTGGTGCATATTTTGATATTTCTGCTCTTGGTTTATCTATTACTGGTAACATTACATCTTCTAATATGTGTTTTCTTGCAATTCTTGTTCTTTCAAATGCTTCTTTTATTACTTCATAGCTTAACCCGTCTACTTTTATATCAACTTGTATTGCTGTTATTCCTTTTTCTGTTCCTCCTACTTTGAAGTCCATATCACCAAAGAAGTCTTCTAGTCCTTGGATATCTGTTAACATTACATAGTCATTTTCGTCTTCTGGATTTGTTACAAGTCCTGTTGATATTCCTGCTACTGGTCTTTTAATTGGTACACCTGCGTCCATTAGTGCTAATGTGCTTCCACATATACTTGCTTGTGATGTTGATCCGTTTGATGATAATACTTCTGATACAACTCTTATTGCATATGGGAATTCTTCTTCTGATGGAATTACTGGAACTAGTGCTTTTTCTGCTAATGCTCCATGTCCTATTTCTCTTCTTCCAGGTCCTCTTGAAGGTCTAGCTTCTCCTACACTGTAACTTGGGAAGTTGTATTGATGCATATATCTTTTTGATTCTTCTGTGTCTATTCCATCTAATGTTTGTTCTTCACTTATCATTCCTAATGTTGCAACAGATAATACTTGAGTTTGTCCTCTTGTAAATAATGCACTTCCATGAACACGTGGTAATATTCCTACTTCGCAAGATAAT
>CAJFQT010000023.1 GCA_904419095.1 uncultured Clostridia bacterium
AATCATAGTAATAGAACCTTCTGTATTGTTATTGTTTAATGTCCTACCAGCACGTCCATAGAATTCTGATAATCTTGAAGGTAAATATGATGGAAATCCTTCTTCTGCTGGCATTTCTTCTAATCTACCAGATATTTCTCTCAAAGCTTCTGCCCAACGAGATGTAGAATCTGCCATTATTGCTACTTGATATCCCATGTCCCTGTAGTATTCCGCTATGGTTATACCTGTATATATTGAAGCCTCTCTTGCTGCAACTGGCATATTGGATGTATTTGCAATTAAAATAGTTCTTTCCATTAATGGTCTATTGGTTCTTGGATCAATTAACTTTGGAAAATCTTCTAATACCTGTGTCATTTCATTTCCTCTTTCACCACATCCAATATATACAATAATATCTGCATCACACCATTTGGCCAATTGATGTTGAAGTACTGTTTTTCCAGTACCAAATCCACCTGGTATAGTTGCTGTCCCCCCTTTTGTTATTGGAAATACAGTATCTATTACCCTTTGTCCTGTTTGTAGAGGTATATTAGTTTCTAATCTATTTTTATATGGTCTTTGTTTTCTTACAGGCCATTTTTGACACATTGTTACTTCAATAATATTTCCTTCTTCTGTTTGAACTTTTGCAATTACATCTGTAATTTTATATTTTCCTTCAGGAACTATTTCTATTACTTTTCCATTTTTTATATGTGGATATAAAATTTTGTTAATTATACTTGTCGTCTCTTGAACTTCACCTATTACAAAATTATATTCTACTAAATCATTTACTGAAACTTTAGGTTTAAAAGCCCATAATTTTTCTTCTGATATTGGAGACACATTTACGCCCCTATCTATCCAAAATCCCGTTTTTTTCTCTATTTCCTTTAATGGTCTTTGTATTCCATCATATACATTTCCTATAATTCCTGGTCCTAATGTTACAGATAAAGGTTCTTTAGTCGATATTACCTTCTCCCCTATTTTCATTCCAGAAGTATCTTCATAACATTGGATTGTAACATTTTCACCATTTATCTTTATAACTTCACCTAATAATTTTTGCTTACCTATATATACTACATCATGCATAGCAAAATCATCAGGACCTGTTGCAATTATAACAGGACCATTTATTTTAGTTATTTCCTTCTGTTCCATAAATACTCTCCTTTAGATTTGTATATATTGTATTATCTATAACCATATTTTTATTTTTTAGTAAAATACCACCTATATACTTATCTGGTAAAATCTCTAAATCATAATTATCTTCTATTTGCTCTAAATTTTGAATGTCTTGTTTTACAACTCCTATAATATATCCAGATTGATTTTCTAAGAATGTTTTTGTATATTTATACATTTTTGTAAAATCTTTTTTATATTCATCACTTAAACAATATTCTTTAAACTTGCAAACTAAACTTTGAAATAATTCATTTTGCATTTTTTGTTTTTCTGTAAGTATTTTCTTTTTTGCATCAATTTGTAAATTAATTATATTATTGTTATATTGTTTTTGCATTTCAAAACATTCTTCTTTATACTTTTTTTCTAATTTATTCTTATATTCTTCTATATCTTGCGTAATTGTATCAGCTAGCTTCTCGTTTAATTCTTCTTCTAATTTTTCCTTTTCTTGTAATGATATTCTATTGCAAATTTCTTCAAATTCTTTAATTTTATCATCCATATATTTCACCTCATAAGTGTCATTTAGATTATTTGTAAAAGTGGATATCTACTTTTTTTCATAGCATCAAAATCTTTTTTATTCATATTGTAAATATCTTCACTTAAAATCAATATCCCTATAGAATCATCTTTTTTTATTTCCTCTAATTGAATATTTAAACCCTCTAAATCCTTAACTATTCTACTATCAACCCCAGCAAGTTTAAATCCTACTTTTTGTTCTAACTTTGAAAATAATCCGACTATCTTCATAAAATCATCCTACTCTATACTTTATTTAATATCATTATAGATATAATTAAACCATAAATAGCAATACCTTCTGCTAGGCCCGCAAAAATAATTGTTTTTCCAAGCAAACTAGGGTTTTCGCTAATTGCACCAATAGCACTAGAAGCAACCATGGCAACGGCAATACCAGCACCAATACAAGCAAGACCTGTTGCCAAAGCTGCTGCAAGTAATCCTATATCATGATTTGATAATCCTTCTTTGTTTTCTTCTGATGATTCATTTTCGCCTTGTTTTTCATTATCAGCAGTAGTAGTTGTAGTAACTGTATTACTATTACTAACTATATTTTGTTCATTATTTATATAATTTGTATTATTAGATGTATTTACTGCATAAGCAGAAGTTACACCTATTAATAATAAAACAATAATACATAAAATTACACTTAAAATTTTCTTTTTCATTTACATCTTTTCCTTTCGTATTATAATTGTACTTTTAAATATATTTCTCATCTTCTATTGGAATATATTCTTTTCCATCTCCAGTATAAAATCTACTAAACAATTCATAATATTCCAACCTTAAAACTTGAATTGCGACAATTAAACCTTCTAATGCAATTACAATTATGTTTCCTATTATTCCAACAATAACACTTCCAGCACCTCCTACCATATCTGAAAGTATATATATTGCCATACATAATCCAACATGATTAATTGCAAATGCTGCTAATCTTACAAATGATATTGTATTGCTAGCAATATTTAATAACATTTCAATTAATTCAAATATTTTTTCTACAATAGAACTTTTTACCTTTGATTTATTTTGGTTTAGATAGCTTTCTATTCTTTCTTTAAATAGAATTAATAATAAAGGTATAGCAATTAATGTAATACTTAATCCTAAACTTATAACTAACTTTCCTTTTAATAGAAAACCTACTATTAGTACTAATATTATTACATAAAACGCTAATCCAGCTAATCCATTTTTATCAAATAAAGCTCTTGCTTTATCCTTATTTTTAATTCCATTTTTTATATTAAATATCATTGCTATAATTATCAAAACTGCTCCTACTGCAATACCTGCAATTAACATATTTGTTATATTATCCATAGGACTTGGTATAATGCCTTTAATAATATCTTCTTTACCAAAAACACTTCCATAAACAATTCCAAATAGAATGGCAGATATTCCCCCTGCTAGAAAAATTGAGCCCAAACTTTTTTTCATTTTCATTAATATCAATCCAATAACCAAAATCACAAAACCTTGTCCAACATCACCAAACATAAAACCAAACATTAAAAATGCTGTAATTGCTACAAAGATACTTGGATCTAATTCTGAATAATTTGGTACGCCATACATCTTTACTATTGATTCAAATGGTTTAACAATTTTGGGATTTTTTAATTTTGTTGGTGGTATAGTTGCAACCTCATCATGATTTTTAATCGTATACTCAATCTCATCCTTTTCAAGTTTTGGAATTAAAGCTTTTAGGTTTTGCTCAGGTATCCAACCAACAAAATAAAATGCTCCTTTATTATCATGTGCCATATATTTTTTTATCTTATTTATTTTTTCTAATAATTTCAATTCATAATAATTATTAAGTAGATTCTTACCTATACTTTCTCTGTATTCTTCTAATTGCTTTTGTATTCTTTCAATTGAATTATTATTTTGTTCTATAAATTTATTAACTTTATTTATAAACTCTATTGGAGTGCCTGTTATTTCTCCTGGTAGCCAAACTCTTTCAAACTTCATAACTTTAAAAAAGCTATCGACTTTATCTGTAATATTATTTGGCATAAAATATATTAACCACAAAAAATTCTCTTCTCTTTCCGCTTCTATTATTGTTAAATTCATCTTTACAATTTCATTTTTGATCTCTTCATAATTATCTATCGGAATCTTTCCGTATCTAAAATTCATATACTTTAAATTATACAAATCCTGTAAATTAATCGAAATATTTTTCAAATGGCTAATAGGCATTAACTGTTTTTGAATATCTTTTATTTCTTTTTGTTTTTCATCAATAGTATTTTTCAAATTATCAACATCATCAATATATTTAGAAATTTCTTCTTTTATCTGTTCAAAACTTTTCTCTAATTTTATTTTTTCATTAGTTTCTAAATAATTAATATTCATCTTTTTTAATAAATCTTCTGCTTTTTTTGACCACTCCTGAATAGAAGAATCATATGAAAAATAAGTTAATTTCCAGCCTTTTTCTAAAACCTTCAACGCATTTTCAGGTTGCAAGCCACTACCGAATAAAATCATTTGAAATTATAAAATCTAAATCATCTTCCTTACCAGTCATACTAAGCAGTTTCATTTTTTCGATTGCCAAAACTCTCACCTCTTTTGTTTTAATAAATTATACGTTTTTGAATTTCTTTTATATCTAATTTATATCTAATGCCTTCAAGAATTGTTATGATATTTTCCCTTTGTAATTCCAATAATTTAAAATAAGCAATTACTAAACTAAAATCTAACATTTCAGTCTTGAAAATTCTTTCATATATTTTATATAAGTATTTTTTTATATCTATCTCTATATTGCTTGTAATAACATTTTTATATTTAGTAACACTAAGAGCTATCTTTAGAGCATTAATATTTTTTGAATCCTGAATATTTTTAAAAACTTCATCAGATATACTACAATACTTAGATACTATAAATTCTTTATAATTATAATTTTTATATTGTGCCATTCTATATGTCCATACAATATTATTTAAATCTATTTCCTTTTGAATTATTTCAAAAACCTTATTGTTTGATTCTTTAGATATTTTAGCAAATTTTTCAAAAAACATTTTATCCAAATTATTTTCTCTTTCAAAAATTGTAATATCTTTTTGTAAAATTTGTTTAATATCATTATTATGAATTTTTACAATAAAATCATCTTTGTTCTTTACCTGATCTAATCCCTTCAAATCTGTAAATAAAAAACTTGTCCATAATTGTATATCTATATCTTCATTACTATTGATATTATTCCAAAGTTCTTTAATCAATTTTATCTTAAACTTCAACAGATATATTCTCCATATATCTTGATTTTTTGAAGTAACGTATTTAGAAATTTTTAAAATATCAGAAATTAGTATCTTATCTAAAGACTCTTCTATTTCTAACCTTTTAGCATCAATCGGTAAATTCTCTATCTCTTTAACTTTATTTTTCAATAAATAAATTGCATCAGTCAAATTCTGTTGTTTCATTAAATCTTCTAAATCTTCTCTATTTAATTTTTCAGCATACATTGCTTTTAATTTGCTATTTATACTCGGATTCATATACCTGTCACCCTTTTTAAAATACTTTCAAATAACATATTTATTTGTTCATCTTTTGTTTGATTAAAATTGATTTTCATATCATCAATTAACTTTGAAGTATTTTCTTCAATAATTGATTTTTCTTCCTGTAATTTTATAGTATATTCACGTTCATCTTTTTCCAAAGTATCCTTATATTTTGCAAACAACGCCCCTTCTTTTATACAAATTTCTTGTTTTGCATATTTCTCAAAATTCCTTTTCTTTTCTATCACATCTTTTAAATTATCCTTAGCTTTATTATCAATATCAATTATTTCTTTTATTATATTTTCATTCTGCATTATATCACCTCTAAAATAAAAAAGCAGTAAATTTTTCATAGTTACTGCCTTTTACATAAATTAATTTAACTGTTCTAAAATTTCGTTTTTATCAGTAACACCGATAAATGTTTTCTTTGGAATTCCATTTTCAAATATCATTATTGTAGGTATACTCATAACATTATATTTAACTGCAAGTTCTTGATTATCATCAACATTTACTTTTCCTACTTTTATTCCTGTTTTCTCTTCTGCAATTTCATCTATTATAGGTGACATCATTCTGCAAGGTCCACACCAATCTGCATAAAAATCTACTAACACCTTATTATTATCTTTTAAAACCTCTTCTTCAAAATTATCTGTTCCTAATTTTAAAACACTCATATTTTTCCTCCTCATATTTATATTTTTTATTTTATTATTATTTATATAATAAGTCAATAAATTCAATTAAATTTCTCTAGCTTTTACAATAACTCTTTTCTTACTATCATTTGTAATTCTAAAAATGATGTTTCACTTTTTTGTGTATAAGCTATATTTTCATTGTTTAATACTACCATTATTATATCTGTTTTACTATCATTATTATTCATATTTTCTAAAATTTCTTTAGAAACCTGTTCGCTTTTATTTCTATCATACTCATAATATATTGAAAAAATTAGCAAAAATATTATAAATATAATCGAAATAATAAAATATATCTTATATCTATTTTTCTTTTTCTTTAACTCAGGTGTAATATATAACTTTTCCGTTATTAATATTTGATTCATATAATTCTCCATATATTTCTATTTTTCTCTGAGTATAGTGATTATTTACTAATTCTTATAAGAACTGTTAAATTAAGATTGAGTTTTTAAATATTGAATTACAGATAATGCTGCAACCGTACCTTTACTCACTGCTGTTGAAACTTGTAATATTCCTCCTGTGCAATCTCCACAAGCATAAATACCTTTAATATTTGTTTCCATTTTATCATTTACAACTATTTTATCTCCATTTAACAATATACCTAGTTTCTTTGCTATCTCTGTACTGCCTGCTGTTCCTTGTGCTATAAAAACACCACTTGTTTTTAAACGAGAATTATCATTAAACACTACTTCTTCAACTTTATTTTCTCCCTTAATTTCTTCTATTGGCTTAGTAATAATATTAACATTTTCGGCTCTAAATTCAGGTGCTTTCTCACCGTTTGTAAGTATTGTTACAGTTTTTGCAATATTTATCAAATCATTAGTCTCTGAAAGAGCATAATTTCCGCTTCCTATAACTGCAACATCTTGATTTCTATAAAAAAAACCATCACAAATAGCACAATAGCTTATTCCTTTTCCCTCTAAATTTTTTACGCCTTTTATCTTAACTTTATTTTTCTTAGTTCCAGTAGCTATAATAACAGCCTTCGCCATATATTGTTTTTTAGTTGTAGTTAAAATAAAAACATTTTTTCCTTCTTTTATATCTATTTCAATTTTTAATAACTCTTCTTTTTCTACTTCCACACCCAATTTTTTTGCCTGCTTTATTCCAATTTCATAAAGTGATTTTCCATCTATTCCATTTTCAAAGCCATAATAGTTTTCAATCATATTTGCCTGTTCCAAACTTGATTTTTCAAAATATAATATCAAGGTACTTAAATTTGCCCTCTTTGTATATAAACTAGCAGAAATTCCAGCAGGTCCTGCTCCAATTATTATGACATCATACAACATAAATAACACCTCATACATTAATATTATTTCTATGAGTATAATAGCACAAAAAAAATTAATAATCAATTAATTTTCACTTTAAGTTCTAATCTTATATTTATAAGTTTTAAAAAAGTATTGATATTAAAATGTTTTCATCAAAAACCTAATTTAAAAAGAATTGATATTAAATGTTTTTCATCAAAAAATTTAATTTAAATCGAATTTCTTTGATAAAAAGTATTATAAATATCAATCCTTTAAAATTTTTTATATTAAAACATCCTCATCAAATAAATATATGTGATGTTATTTTGCTCTTGCCTTTATTATAATTCTTTTTTGTGAATCGCTTGTACACGTTATTAAGGTTAGTTCGATTTTTCCGTCTGTTTCTTGTGATAAACAATTCACATCTTTGGGATTTACTATTTCTTTATTATAAATACAATATTCCATTGTTCCATTAAATTTATCTGTTAAAAATATTGTATCACCTATTTCTAATTTCTTTAAATTATGAAACATATTTTCAACTACATAATTGTGTCCTGCAATACAAAAATTTCCTATTTCATTTGGTAGTCCTTTATAAAACTTAGTTACAGATAACTTTAAATTAGCTTCAGAATAGTCTCGTAGTACATCTGTATTTAAATTAATCTTAGGAATTTCTAACTTGGCTATTACTGGTAATCCTTTATAATAAGAAATTACATAATCATCTTCTGTTTTCAGATTATTTATCTCATTTTTATTTTCTTTTTTATCATTTTCTTTTTCTCCATTATCTACTTCTAATTCTGAATTATTAACAGATGTTTTTTGAATAACTATATTATTTACATTATTGTCCTTATATAAAATTATAAAAATAAAATATATAAGAAATGCGATAATTATCAAAATTATTAGTAAATATATTTTTTTAAATTCATACTTATAATTTTTATCTTTTTTTATCATTTACTTTGTTTTGATAATTTTTTATCAAAAATACAACTATACTAATAACTAAGATAACAGTACCAAATATAGCATAATAATTATACCCTGTTCTTGGTAATTCTGTTGGAAGTTGTTCTTTATTTTGATTATCAGTTACATTTGTATTATCATTTGAAGGTGTTTCACTTGGTGTTTCTGTTGGTTTTCCGGGTTATTTCTCCATTATTTGTATTGCCTGATGATGTATTTTTATCTTCTACATTTATTGTAAAACTATTTGTTGCTATTACAGTATCTGAATTGTCTCTATCTATCAATTTAAAAGTTACCGTATATTGCCCAACTGTATCAAAAATTCCTCGTAAGTTCAAAACTTGATTCACTTGACCACCTATTTTATATCCTGATGCATCTCCCCATCCATTATCTATTAAATCATGTTCTAATTGTTGTTCATCTGTACCAATTAGCTGAATATTTCCATTATTCGGTGTAGTAGCTTCTGCTAAAATTCTAGCATGATCATAAAATCTTCCAAGTGTAGATGATAAAGTTAATTTAAAATCTTTTTCTTCATTAACTATTGGATTTCCATTATATTCAAAGCTAAATTTATAATCTTCATATTTTGGTTCTACTACTATATTTTTCTTAATTGGAACTAATATATCATCATATTGTATTGATGCATCTGGATTTGCTAATCCCTCTGCTGTTATTGATAAATCTGTTGGATTTGAAGTCTGTAATCCTTCTTTTGCCCTAAATTTTACACTCATCGTATCTTTTGGATTAGTTCCTCCTGTACTGTCATAAAAAACTATTCTAACTTTACTACCATTATCATTTGCTGTTCCACCATCAGTTGATACATATTCTAATAAATTATTATCATAATTAATATCAAATGTATATGAACCTAAAGGTGTTCCAAAATTAATATTTAAACTTACTTCTGTTCCTGGATTTACTATTTCTTTATTTGTATTTATAGAAATTGCATTAAGTGATGCTGCATTTGATTTAATCGCTATAGATACCATTAAAAGAAAAGACATAACAAAAATTGTTTTTATTGCTTTTTTCACTTTATATTTCCTCCTTTTTTGAATTCTTATTTTTATTATGTCTTTTTTTTGTATTTTTATTTCCATTATTTTTTACAATTTTGACATTTTTTTCAAATTTTTTCTTATACAACAAAAAAAGAAGAAATCAATTTTTCAAAATTTCTTCTTTTTATTATTTTTTAATTAATAAAATTTATTAGTCATCTAAATAATTTTTTACTTTTTTTATAAAAACTGCTCTTGTTATTAAATCAAGAATTGCATAAATCAAAATTATAACTCCAACAATTTGTAATGCTAAAGTATCACTTACTAAAACTACAATACCTGCTATAATCATTAACATAGCAAATACTACTGTAAGTGTCCATAACCCTGATTTAACTTCTTTCCAAACTAATGATGTTTGGAAATTTCTAATTCCAGAAGCTATTATCCAAATTCCAAGAATTATTCTAAATATTCCAGAAATTATATCTGAACAGAATAATACAATAACTCCAAAAATAACAGAAATTAGTGCCATTGTTAATAGATAGTCTTCTTTGTCTTTTGATGTAAAATAATCTACTATTTTTAAGAAACCTATTATAATAAATACAGCTCCTAACAATATTGAAATTACTGACATCATTTCTAATGGTTTTACTATTAATAATAATCCGAATAATACAAATACCATTGAAACTACCATATCAACCCAACTTGATCTTTTTAAGAATTTTTCGAACATGTTTATCTCCTCTCTTTCTTTAGTGTTTTTTACAGTAGTATAATATCATATTTTAAAAAAAATGTATAGGATTTTTTAAAAAAATTATATTTTTTTGTAAAATTTTGACTATTATTCAGACTAAATTTTGCAGTGTAATCTATAAAATTTATTTCTATGCTAGGCTAAATTATAAGATATTTATGTACTCCTAGATTTTATTATTTTTTTGCCAATCCTTCTTTTAGAAGTTCTATTTCTCTTTCTATATCTTTTTTTCCTTGATCTTTATCTTTTAATTTTGAAATAACTTGAATTGTTTCATTTCTTACTACTATTGTCAATATTTTAATTATGTATTCAAAATCTTTTTCATCTCTTAAATTTAATTTTTGCTTGTTAACTATATTTTTATCATCCATTTTATTCTTTAAATTTTCTTTTCTTGATTCTGTTATAATACTTATATTATCTTCTTTCAATCTCTGCAATATATTTCTACACAAGTTTAAATCTTCTTGTTTTTCATTTTGCTGAACTACATGTATATAAAGATCTATCATTGCTTGAAAAATATCTCCATTGTTTTTTTCTAAAATCTTTTTCATTTCTTTTTTTTCGGTTTCAATGAAATTTTCTATAGTATATTTTATTGCATCTTCTTTATCCTCAAAATATTGATAAAAACTTCCTCTTGGTATTTGTGCATCTTCTATTATTCTACTTATAGAAGCATTTGAAAAAGATGTTCTACTAAACTCTTTTTTTATAGCATTATCTATCTTCTCTCTTTTTTCTTTATTTAAATTATAAAAAGTAGCTTTTGGCATTTAATACCACCATCCTTTTTCCTCATAATAGCAAAAAATAGCACTTCTACAAGTACTACTTTCGTAAATTTATGCATTTTCAGTTTCTTTTTTTGCTACTACTTGTTTTCCATCATAATATCCACAATTTGAGCAAACTCTATGTGGCATTACTGGTTCATGACAATGTGGGCAAGTTGCAAATTTTGGTTCTTCCTTTTTCCATGTTGATCTTTTTGAATGTGTTCTGGCTTTTGACCATCTTCTTTTTGGTTGTGCCATTGTTATCCCTCCTCGCTTTTTATGTGTGTGTATTTTTATTTATTTTTTCACATTTAATATCACTATAAGATTATACATATTTTTTCAAATTTTGTCAACTGTTGGTACAATATTTTTTGTATAATTCTGTTAAGTTTTTCTTATTTAAGACTTCATCTATACCTTTTTCACTTACTTGTGTCAAAAAATCTGTAACTAAATTTTCTAATTTTGGGTTTATCATTATTTTCTCTTTTTCTCTTTGCCAATATTCTAATTCATATTCTTTTGTCCATTTTTTTCCTTCATAAACTATTCCAGCTGCTAATTTATCGCAAAGCATCTCCACTGTACATTTATATGGCATTATTGGTGTTTTTTCTGGTGCAGATAAATCTATCCAATATTCTGAATGATGCTTATTTCTTCCTTTATGATGCAACCACGCTTCTGAATACCCTTTATCTTTTTTTGCTTCAACTATTGGTGAATGTGTTCCTTGATAATATTTTACACTTTCGAAAAACTCTGTTGGCGAATATTTAGATAAATCATGTAGCAGACCTCTCCATGGTATTCCTGCTTTACAACATAATTTAAATACGACCCACTTATGTTTAGTAATCAATTTAAAATGTTTAAATATATTTTTTAATTTCATTTAAAACCTCTTTCTGTTTTTATTATATTAATTTAATATTTGATATCTTTAATACTATTTATATTTATCATAAGTTTATATATTTCTTTTTTACGAGATTAGAATATCACAACTTTTTTATAAAATCAATAAATTTTTATCGTTTATTAGCATATACTTAATAGAGGTGATTTTATGTGTGGCTTTGTTGGTTTTTCAAATTTTAAAAGAAATTTGTCAAATTCCGATAAAATATTAATAGATATGAATAAAACTATGAAAAGGCGTGGCCCTGACGAAGAAGGTTATTACAAAAATAATCACATTGCAATGGCTCATAGAAGATTAATTGTTATTGATCCTGAAGGTGGTAAACAACCATATTTAGAAAAAACTTCTTTGGGAGAATTTTGTATTTGTTATAATGGCCAAATATATAATACAAGTGAATTAAAAGAAGTTTTACTAAAAAATGGATTCACAATAGATACTCATTCTGATACAGAGATACTTTTAAAAAGCTTTATATACTATGGATATGATGTTGTTAATCATTTAAATGGAATTTATGCTTTTGCAATATGGAATTCTGCTAAGCAGGAACTTTTTATGGCTAGAGACCATTTTGGTGTAAAACCATTTTTTTATACTTTTAAAGATGACACATTTATTTTTGCTTCAGAAATAAAAGGTATTTTTGCTTTTCCTGGAATTGAAAAAGTTATTGATAAACAAGGAATTTGTGAACTTTTTGGTATTGGTCCTAGCCATACTCCTGGTACTACTGTTTTTAAAAATATTTTTGAGCTCAAACCTGCCCACTTTGCTATTTTCAATTCTGAGGGACTAAAAATTAAGAGATATTGGAAATTACACTCTGAAGTTCATAAAGATGATTTTGAAACCACTTGTGAAAAACTTAAATTTCTATTGAATGATGCTATTACAAGGCAACTTGTTTCAGACGTTCCTCTTTGTACTTTTCTATCTGGCGGATTAGATTCTAGTATTATCACGAAGTTTGCATCTGATTATTGTAAAATACAAGAATTACCACCTTTAGATACTTATTCTATTGATTATGTAGATAATGATAAAAATTTCGTTAAAAGCGATTTTCAGCCTAATTCTGATAATTATTATATCAATTTGATGACTAAAGATTTGCATACTAATCATCATAATATTGTTATAGATACTCCTGAACTTAGTAAATATTTGGAAGATGCAATGATTGCAAGAGATACTCCTGGTATGGCTGATATTGATTCTTCTTTACTATTATTTTGCAAAGAAGTTAAAAATAAAGGTGTTACTGTTAGTTTAACTGGTGAATGTGCTGATGAAATCTTTGGAGGATATCCATGGTTTTTTAGAGAAGATAGTTTAAGAAGCGGTACTTTTCCTTGGTCTATTGCAATTTCTGAGCGACAAGAATTGTTAAATGAAGATATTTCGAAAAAAGTAGATTTAAAAGAATATATTGATTATAGATATTTTGAAAGTTTAAATGAAGTTGAAATTTTAGATAGTGACTCAAATGAAACTGCAGAAAAAAGAAAAATTTCTCATTTAACTTTAAATTGGTTTATGCAAACACTTTTAGACCGTTCAGATAGAATGGCAATGTATAGTGGATTTGAACTTAGAGTTCCTTTCTGTGATTATAGATTAGCTGAATATGTATGGAATATTCCTTGGGAAATGAAAGCTTTAAATGGAAGAGAAAAAGGTTTACTTAGATACATTTGTAAAGATTTCTTACCTGATGAAATTGTTGACAGAAAAAAATCCCCTTATCCTAAAACTCACAACCCTAATTATTTGGCTAAAGTTAAAGGCATGCTTTCTAATATTATGAAAGATAAAAATGCTCCTATAAATAGTTTGCTTAATAGAAATTATATTTTAAATATTTTGGAAACTGATGGAACTGCTTTTAAAATACCTTGGTTTGGTCAACTTATGACCCGGGCCTCAGCTTATGGCTTATTTGTGTCAGGTAAATATGTGGCTTGAAAAGTATGAACCAAAGATTGAAATTTAATATGTTTTGAGGTCGCAATGCGACCTCACTTTTGGAATAATTAAATTACTTTATCCCAGGGGATAAATATCATGGCTAATCCTAATCCCATAAGTATCAATGCTTTATCTTCTTCATGCTTGTATGCTACCATATGCAAATAGCACATTTTTATATATATTTAATATTTTTTGACATTTATAATTCCACTTACACAAAAATAATATATATCTTATCAAAAAAGCATAAATCAAGTTCTATACTTTTTTAAATAGATAATTGCATTTCTTATCTTTTAGTAAATTTATACTGTTAAATTTTCGTATTTTCATTAAATTTTATACATTACAGTTTTTGAATAATCCTTACGTCCTCTAGCAGAATTAATATGTGTTTTTTCTGACAGCCAACGACTCGGGTCTCAACTTATGTCATACATTTGCAGGTTAATATGTAACTCGAAAAATATCAAAGTAAAGTGGGGTATAGAAAATACTTACACGTTTACAAATAAACTGAACCAAAGAGTTAAGTACTTTTAGTTCAGTTTATCTTAAACGCTCTTATTTATTTACATTTTAACTATCTTTTACGAAGTTTTATTTCTTTTTTCAATATATTTTCTTGATTTTAGAGTTTTTCTATATAATCTAGTAGCATTAACACAATAACTATCATTCCAGAAATAATACCAATAAAAATCTTTGAAAGTCAACACAATTGTTCTAAGAAAAGTATTTTTAAATTTATTTATGTTGAATAGTTTTTTTAATTTACTACATGAAAATTTTAATATGTATAGTTTTTCCCTCAAGTTTTGTTTTATTGGATTACTCCATTCAATAATAATTGCATCTGAATCTCGAATTACAATATTATCAATTTGATTTAGTATATATCCTTTTTTTGAATAATATTCTATAATTTCATTTAATTCCTCTGAAGTTAAATCTTGTAATTCAAGTTTCACTCCATTTAATCCATAGGATAATTTTGAAGAATTATATTCAAAAATTCCCATTGTACTCTTAGAGTGTAACTCAAAATTAATCAAACTAATCCAAAAAGAAGTTATATCTTTACTTTTCTTATCTTCAAAATTTTCTTCTGATAACTGTATTAGTCCTCTATTATACTCAAAAAAATTTTCTTTTCCACTCCGTAATTTTCTTTTCATTTTTTCTTCCTCCTTGTCAATTGACCTTCTAATATAAGTTAACAAGTTGCTATTTATTTAAACTGCCCTTAGATTAGAACAGAAATTTATAAAAACTTTCCTATATTTTAACATGTTTTCCAATAAAAAGAAAGAGTAGTAGAATAAATTTAACATTTTTGTTA
>CAJFQT010000024.1 GCA_904419095.1 uncultured Clostridia bacterium
AATTCTTTATTTCCGTCTTTTGTTACTATTGTATACTCAGATTTATCAGTTTCATCTCCCCATGCATATGCCGTACCTTTTGCATATAGTTTTCCATCTTCACTTAACGCAAATTGTGCATAGTTTGATGATACTAATTTTTTTATTTTATTTATTTGAGTATCCTTATTATTTATTCCTACATATATATTACCTTCATTATCAACTATATTTATGTTATTTCCACCACTCTGTACAAATTGTGCACCAGTGAATATATTCCTTAAACTATAAATTGATCTTGCTTTTGGCTTTGTTATATCTGGATAACCATTTAAATATATTTTATCATCTGATACAAATCCACTCATATCAGCCAAATATAATACCTCTGTTATCTTATAAGAAGAAAAATCCTTACTAACTGTATTTTCATTAATTGTATATAATTGCTTATTTAAAACAACGGTATTTTTATTTAAAAATTTCATACTGTTATCTTGTAATCCCTCTATTTTTACTATATTTCCTTGAGAATTATTAGTATATAAACATCCATCTTCTTTAAGTATGACAAAGCCACTTTGACCTTTAATTGTTATATCTATCACTTCATCTGCTATTTTAGTTAATACATTTACAGAACCTTTAGTATGACCTAAACCTAAATTTCCACTCGCATTAAGCCCTGCTCCGTATAATTCCCCATTCTGTGTAAGCACATATGAAATTATTCCTTCGTTACATATCTTTTTTGCATTTATCCATTTTTTATCATATGCACTTAATTCTATAAATTTATTATATGATGTATTATTTCCTAATCCTAAATTCCCATAAATATTATAGCCACATGCATATACCTTGCCATTATCACATTTTATCAATGCTGAAGAATATTGTAACTTATTAAATGTCAAACTGATATCCTCAATATTTACAATATTTAAATCTAAACCATCTATTTTTACTTCTACAAAATTATCATAAACATTATTATTACCTTGTCCTAGCACTCCATGTATATTTGTTCCACATGCCCATAATTTATTATTTATATCTAGCACAAATGTATTTGTTGGTCCTGCCCATACATTTTTTGCTTTCACATTACTTACTCCTGGAGTTTTTCCTTGCAATATTTTTGTTGGTTTTGTTACTAAAAATGAATTTCCTTGTCCTAATTTATTATAATTATTTGCTCCCCAAGCCCATAATTCATCCTCTGCATCTATTACATATGCTGTTCCTGTATTAAAATATATTTTCTTTACACCATTTACTTTTGCTATATTCTGTTCTGTTTCTACACCATTATCAAAAGCCATATCAGTTTCTTTTGCCAATTCTTTCAAATTAAATTCCTGTAATCCATAAATTTGGCTACTTTCATCACTTGTAATAGCCGAATTTGAATTTAGTTCTCCTATTACCGATATTTTTCCATCTCCATACCATTTATATGTATTATTTCCCACCGTCACATATTCCGGTTCAGCTATATCATTTAATGGTATTATTATATTTATATTTTCTTTTTGATATACTACACCATTTATACTTATTACTTTATAATCCCCTTCTACCTCTACTAAATATAGATTACCATCAAATGATTCTGCCGTTTTCACTTTTTCTTTATCTATTTTATAAAATTTACTATAATCAATTGTATCTATTGTCGCAATTTCTCCATTGTGTGACGTATTGGCCCATTTAGACATTTTCTGTTTTAAATCTGTACTTAATAACTCCTTATCCACAGTTTCCATTGTTTCATTTTCTATTACTGGATATCTTACTATCCCTTCTATATCATTTAATTCTTTTCCTAATACATATAAATCTATTTCTTCTTTCAAAGATGATATTTCTGTTATTGTTTTTGCATCAATTGCTTTTGTCAATATTCCATTATCTCCATTTAATGCTGAAATTGTTACCCCTGCTAAAATTAGTAAAACAATTATTGTAATTACTAGTGCAATTAATGTTATTCCACTTTTTTCTAGCTTAATTTCATAAAAGTTTATATTTTTTCTCATTTGTTCTTCTATCATTCACAAATTCCTCCTTTTATAAAGTATTTTGATTTAGATAAAAGGAATTTCTTTCAAAACACTTAATTAAGATGGTTTTATAAGATTTTACTCAAAGTTTTATTATTTTTTAACTAATATTTTTTACCAACAAACTATTGCTTTTTTTATTGATAAATGATATATTTTTCTAAGTATTTTAACATTATAAATCAAAATAATTTATATAAAAAATCCGTTAAAGCTACTTTATTAATAAATACTTAACGGACTTTTATATTTTATTAATTAGATTTATACATTACTTAAAAAACATTTAACTTCAATATTACTATTACCACTAAATTCTTTTAAAAATTTCCTAATCAAAAGAATGCTTTCTAAATTCCAAACCTCTATTTCTAAATTAATTTTAACATCTGATTGCCTAATATAATCAGTTTTTATTCCTAAGATATTAATATCAAACTCTTTTATTTTTTTTGCCAAATTCAAAACTAAATCATCACTATCTGGCATAACTAATTGCAAATAAATTTTTTTATTTATATTCCTATCATTATTAATTTGTTTTTTTAAATAAACATTTTTCAAAATTGCATTTCTTGCTTTTGCAGTTTTCACTTTATTAATTAAATCTATATCTAAAAAATTCGAATCGAAAAAATCCATTTTTCCTATTTTATTTTCTTCATCTATCAGAATTTCTATAATATCTCCATCCTTCAATTCTTGAAATATTGACGTTTCTTCTCCATTAACCTTTGCCCCAATCATAAGATCTCCCATTTTTTCACTTATCTTATATGCGAAATCAATAACTATTGCACCCTTAGGTAATATAACAAGTTTGCCTTCAGGTGTAAAAACATACACTTCTTCTTCGAAAAGCTCGTTTTTCAATGTTTGCAAAAAAACTTTAGGACTTTTTAAATAATTTTCAAGTTCTAAAGTATTTTTTATTCCTATTAACTTTTCTTCTATAATCATTTTTTCATTACTTTGCGACGAATTTAAATATGCTAAAATTCCATATTTTGAAATATAATTCATAAAACAATCACAGATTTTTAGTTTGAAAACAATCCCTTTTTTATCTATTAATAAACTTTGTAAGGCCTGATACATATTATTTCTTGGAATTGATATATAATCTTTGAATGTTGAAGGAATAAATTGATATTGTTCCATTAAAATTCCCATTGTCATATAACATTTTGTTTTATTTCCTACAACAACTCTAATAGAAATCAAGTCTTTTATTTCTTCTATTCTTTCATTATTTTCTATTATTTTCTTATATATTGAATAAATTGGTTTCCTTTCTATAAAAGTCTTTGCAACAATTTTATTTTTCTCACAAATTTTAACAATATCGCTCTTTATTTTATTAAATGAACTATTATACCTCTTATTAAATTCATTCATCTTTATATATATATATCTATATTCTCTAGGTTTTAAATATTTAAATGCATACTTTTCCAATTCACTTTTTATTTTAAACATCCCCAATTTATTAGCAATTGGTGCATAAATATCAATTGTTTCTTTAGCTATATATTTTTGCTTTTCTCTGGGCAAATATTTTAAAGTTTTTACATTATGCAATCTATCTGCTATCTTAAGTAATATAACTCTAATATCTTTTTCCATCGCAGTAAATAATTTTTTATAATTTTCTGCTTGTCTTTCTTCTGCTGAACTAAAAGCTTCTGCTATTTTAGTAACTCCTTCTACTATCTCAGCAATTTCTTTAGAAAAAAGCTTTTCTATATCTTCATATACTGCATCAGTATCTTCAACAACATCATGCAATAAAGCAGCTGAAATTGTACTACTATCTAGTCCCATTCCAGCCACAATATATGCAACATTCAAAGGATGGATAATATATGGTTCCCCAGATTTTCTTTTTTGTTTTTGATGTTTAGCTTTTGCATATAAATATGCTTTTTTTATAATATCTGTATCAATTCTAGAATTTTTACTTTTAGCCAATTTTAAAACATCATCAATACTAGGATTTCTGTCTTCCATATATCACACCTTCTTTTTTTATAAATTTAACTCGTAGTAAAGTACCTTGAAATTAAAATACACAAATTAGTTTCAAGCAGTCAAATATAAAAGAAAAACACCTCCAACAATTTCTTTATAAATAAAATTACCCATTAGAAATTAGTATTTAGTATTTAACTTCTATGATTGAAAAATCAAAAATCAATACTGTTCTCTTATAGAAAAAAATCTACAAACATTATATAAATTTTCTGTATTCTGCTTAAAAACCGCACCTTTACCATTCCAAGACTTACTAATCAGGTTTTCATCAAGAGCCTCTCTCCTAACTGCACAAACACCATCAGTTCGAATAAAATGAGTAACTTCTTCATCTATCAAAAAAGTAAACTCTGGATGTAATTCAGCAAGTAAAGGACAATATGTACATCTTATGCCATTATTTTCAAGCCAAATTTGCAATCCTGTTCCTCCATTTGCACAATATGTATGAATATTTTCTTTCTCTTTATCCATCTCTTCCTGATTTAAAAAGATTCTAGGGACAACAATCCTTAATTTTTTCTTTTCTGCGATAAATTGTATATTCTTTACTATCTCCTTCCATTTCAATGGCTCTATATGTTTCAATGGTACTTTTCTATTTTTTAATGACTCAAAACTTCCAGCATGAAATGTAAACCATTTAATATCATATTTCTTATAAAAATAATTTATAATATCTATGTAATCTTCTTGATTATATTCCCATAATGTAGGTTGAATTTTTACTGGAATATTCATATCTACACAAAATTTTATACTTTCTTCTATATCTTTTAATGATATATTTTTTGTACCCTTTAAATAATGAATTTTATCATCTTCCAAAGTATCAACACTATAACTTACATATTTTATATTTTTAAAATTTAATCCCGATACTAATCTTTTTATTGTTTTATTCCCACCATACCCAGATGTAGAAAACATAACAGAAATATTATTTTTTTCAAATTCTTTTGCCGCTTCATTACAAAAATCTGTATCAACAGATATATCTGGATTACCTAGTAAATACGCATTCTCCAAATTGGGTAACTTTTCAATTATCTTTTTTATTTGATTAATATTTCCTTGGTATGGCTCTTTCTCTTTTATAATCCCTCCTTGAGTACACCCAATACAATTACAGGTACATTTTTCTCTCCCAAATGTACCTGTATACAAAGTCAAATCTTTAACCTTGTCCAATGCCGTTAACCTTTTCATAAATATACCACCCTTTCTATAGAAGAAAATACAAATATACTTTAACTTTAAGTAGTAACCCTCTCGTAAATTCTCTATAATATATGCACAAAGATTAAATTTATGACTATTATTTAATTTTATTATTTTCTGTTATTCAAAGTCCTCTAAAATTTGACTCAAATTTTCTTTTCCATAAATTTTTAAACCATTTTCAAAACTAATTTTATCTGTTTCTGTTAAATAGTCTACCGCAATATCTGTCTTTTCATATTCTTCCTCAATACCATTTTCAATTTTGAAAACTACAATATTTCCATCTACATTTCTTAAAATATAATGTTCTCCACACTCTCCTTCAAAATCTTTTGATAATATAACTTCATTTGATGAAAATTTGTCAATATTCCAATCTGCGTAATTTTTTTGTAACACATCATAAGTTGCATTTACCATTTTCTCTGGAATATTAACATATTCATTTGTTGTATGGTCACATACTAAATAATGTCTTTTAAATGTAAAAGAACAATTTGGTGATAATTTCTCATCTGAAGTATTAACATTAATACTATTTAAATTATTTTGCATTTCTTCCCATTCTTCAACACATTCATCTGTAACTTTATCGGCTAAACCCAAATTATTTTCTGAATTAGTTCCACCTATAGAAGCATTATTTTGGGATTTATATATATATACTCCTGCTATCATAGCTAGTAAAATAACAAGTATTACAACTAAAATTGTTATTATTTTATTAAACTTCATAATTTCTCCTTTCACAAGACAATTATAAATTCAAAATAAATTGCACTTAAAAAATTATTTTTATCTTGTAATGAATATCTTTACTTTCCTACTTATTATTTCCAAATATACAAAAATTATACTAATATCTTAAAACATAGACTTATTGTTAATTATTTTTTAATAATCTACTAAATATATTAATTGTATTTTAATTAATTGTTTTACCATAAATTTTCTATTTCCAATCGCTTTATTTTACTCGCTTTATTTTATATGTGTTTTTATATTAGAAAAACCTTCTTTAGTTATCTCTATACATATTTCACCCATTTGATCAGTTCTATATATATCAACATTTCTATTTTTTAAACGTTCTACTATTTCATCACTAGGATGACCAAATGAATTGTCTTTTCCAACTCCAATTAATGCAATTTGTGGTGACACCAACTCTAAAAATTTCTCTATAGTTGAAGTCTTCGAACCATGATGTGCAACTTTTAATATGTTTGATTTAAGCATTTTTGAATTTATATTTTTTAAAATATCTTCTTCTGCTATTTTTTCTATATCACCTGTAAAAAGAATTGAAAACTTGTTATAATTAAGTTTAAAAACCATTGAATTATTATTGAGAACATTTTCATTAATAAATTCTTCTTTAGGATATAAAATATTAACAAATAAATTCTTTTCTATATAAATCTTATCTCCTAACAACACTATTTGAACATTTATATTTTTTTCCATAATAATATTTAAAAATTTTTTATAATTTTCCGAATTTTCAAATTGTTTTGGTATTATAACTTTTTCAACATAAATTTCTTCTAGCACTGTCAAAATCCCACCTACATGGTCACTATCAAAATGACTTATGAAAACAAAATTTATCTTTTTCACTCTTCTATTTAATAAATAAGGTACTAAAGTTTGCTTTCCGACATCAAAATTAGAAAAATCACTTCCACCACCATCTATTAAAATCTTCTTACCTAAAGGTGTTTCTATATAAGTACAATCTCCTTGACCTACATCTACAAAATATATTTTTAAATTATTTGGAAAAAAGAAATAAAAACATTTACAACAAATTATCGAAAATAAACTCAATAAAACTAAGATTTTCTTCTTTAACTTAAATTTATATAAAAGCCAAGATTTTAAATTTCTAAATCTCATATAGCTAAAACTTCTCAATGGATTAGTCCTTAGTCTATAGAAAATATATATTAATAAAATTAATAAGAAATATACTATAACTAAAAAAGCATTTGGCCTTACTATTAAAATTTGTGAATATGGTAGCATTCCAAGATAAGAAATCCAAATAAGTATTAAGTAGAAAATTTCTACAATAAATGATAGCAATATTGCTAAAGGTTGTGAAATAATTACTAACATTAAAAAGATTAATGAGATTATAAATAATGGTTCTACAATTACACTTGCTAATATATTTGAAATTAAAAAATAGACAGAAAAAGTATGAAAGTTATAAATCATAATTGGTAATATTACTAATTGAGCAGAAAGAGTTACTGATATTATATCCAACATTTTATTTATAAAATAAATTATCTTTCTTGTTGCAAATTGTTTTATCTTTTTTATTTTATAAATTCTGTATTTAAAAAAATCATAAATAACTTTTTGAAAAAGTAAAATTCCGATTGTTCCACCATATGATAATTGTAAACCCACATCGAATAAATAAAATGGATTATAGATTAATATTATTAATAATGAAAAAGCTAATGTATTCCAAATATCATTCCTTCGATAAATAATCTTGCTCAATAACATTAAAATCCCCATTATTGCTGATCTTAATATAGATGCTGAAAATCCTGTTATAAGCACATATATTGTAATAACAAATAAAGAAAATACATATGAGTTTCTTTTGCCTATTAGATTTTTAAAAAATAAGGAAACACTTAAAATTAAAAATGTCATATGCATTCCAGAAACTGCTAATATATGTGTTAAATTTGCATTCTTAAAATTCTCTGTAGTTTGGTCATCTATATATGACCTATCTCCTAACACAATACCAATGAATACACCAGAGACTTTTTGAGGTAAAATATTATTTATTTTATTTTTTATGCTTTGAATATAATTATGGAATGTTGTTTCTATAGTCTTAGGAGAATTTTGAATTTCATATTCTTGCACATTTATAGTTCCTATTATATCTTTAGTTTTTAAATATTCATTATAATCAAATCCACAATAATTTCTTTGAATATCCGGCCTTTTATATTCTCCTTTTATATATATTACATCTCCATATTTTACATTGTCTTTTAATTTTTTTGTGTTAACTTCTATATAGAATTTTAAATTTTCTCCTATTATATAATTTACACTTTTAACATTAAATTCATACCTTACTTTATAATCCTTATCCATTTTTTCACTAGCCACTTTTCCAATTACTTCAATTAGTTCTTTTTCTTCTAATTTTTCTTGTATATTTAATCTTTTTTCATTTTCTCGAATTACTATATTGCAAGATATAAATGAAATTAAACAAATTACTATAAGTATTTTAGGTTCTAGGAAAACTTGAATATATCTAAAATATCTATGAAAAGAAAAGTTTTTGAATTTTCGTTTTGAATTAAAAATAATTGATTTTAAAAAATACAAAAGAGTGATAAAAATATATAAAAGGACAATACTCATAGATATGTATTGCCCCCATAATATACCTAATATATATCCTATCACTACAACAAGAAATAATCTTTGCATATATCTCCTTTCATTGTAATGATTTCTATTAATAATAACTATTTTTAAAATATTCTTCTTGCACCTACATAATGTGTATTATAATATCCAGAATTTATAGTATCTGTTGTAACACCTCTAGACGGATTTGCGGCATGAACAATTCTTCCTCCACCTGCATATATTCCGACATGATTTATCGGTGAACCAAACATTACTAAATCTCCTACTTGTAAATTTGCTCTACTAACTGCTGTTCCATTTGAATATTGGCCTGCTGCTGTTCTACTTAATGAAACACCAAAATGTTTATATACATATGATGTAAATCCTGAACAATCAAATCCGCTTGGAGATGATCCACCATAAACATATGGATATCCAAGAAATTTCATCGCATATGCTAATACTTCTGAACCTCTTGATGAAGATGTTGAATTAGGTGCCCCTGCTGAACTTGATGTTGAGTCATTTTGTGTTGTTGTAGAATTGCTCTGTGCATTAGATTCTGAACTTTGACCATTTGAAGAATTAGTTTCTGTTCTTGATGTTGATGAACCTCTAGACGTTTCTTGTCTTGTATTTGATAATAAACTTGATGATATATAACCTTCTCCACCATCAAATGTTATTTGTGACCATCCATTTTGTTCTGATATAACTGTTACTTGTTCATTAATAGCTAATTGTGTAACTATACTTGAGCTTTTGTCTGGATTACTTCTAACATTTACAGTTTGTGAATTTACATACATAGTTTTTGTTTGGTTTGCTGTTGGCTCTTGTGTTTCTGTTGTCTCAGATGCTTCTTCTGTATTTTCTGTTCCTGTAACTCCTGCAGTAGATTGAACTGGCTCTTGAGTTTCATCTACTTTTTGCAATAAAGAAAATCTAATCCATCCTTGATTATTTCCACTATTAACTAATACCCAATCATTTGCTTTATCTTCGATTTTGAATGTTGAACCTTGTTTTAAATTTTCTACACTTAATGAATTTACCAAAGGTGTTATTTTCATATCTGTATCTGCTACAAGTTGATAATTTCCAGTCAAATCTTCCCCAACATTTGCATTTTCAGTATTTTCTGCTGTTTCTCCATTTTGATTTGTATTTTCTGTATTTGGATTAACTTCTCCCTGAGAAGCATTTTGTTCTCCTTCTGTCACATTATTAGAAGTTGTATTATCTTGTGCAGTTTGATTGTTTACTTGGTTTTCTGCTCCTTCTGTACTATTATTTTGTACTGCATTATTTTCAGTTTCATTTTCTGGTGTTGTAGATACTTGTTCTGCACCTGAATTATCAGTAGTTGAACCTCCATTTTCAACATCTAATAAATCATTTCTTAAATATCCTGTTATCCCTTTATATCTAACTTGATACCAGCCATTACTTTCTCCAAGAATTTCAACTTCTTCACCTATAGAAATAAGTTCCAAGATTGTAGAATTTTCTGATGCTTGGTCTCTTAATCTTGCCGTTTCAACAGATACTTTACCTGTATCTGCTGCCATACTTATTGTAACAAAAAGCATTGTAAGTATCCCAACTACTGATGTAAACACTATGCTTTTTATTGATTTTCTACTTTTCATTTTATTAGCTCCTTATTATACTAAAATTACTATTTCCTTAAACTGCGTCCTAGTATATATTGTATTCAAAAAAAAGTCAAATCTTGAAAAATAGACGGAATATTGCCGTCTACTCTTCTTTAGTTCATTTTATTAAATATTTCTTCATTTTTTAGAAATTTTTATCAATTACTGGTAATAATTGTTTCTTTCTTGAAACTACTCCCTCTAAGAAAATTCTATTGTTTTCTAATTTTTTATCAAAAGCTTTTTCTACAACATTTGCCTTATTTCCTAAAACAATTGCCTCTGAATTACTATTTAAAATATCTGTAATTGCAAATACAAATAAACCTAAACCTTTGCTTTCAATCTCTTTACTTATTGCCTCTTCTATTTTATCTTGTCTTTTTAAAACATCATCTATACTTACTGTATTTACTTGTGCAATCACAAATTTTTGTCCATCTTTCTCTAATGATTTAGCATCCAAGTTAATTAATTCTTCTTCTGAAAAATCATCTAAATCTGTTCCTGCTTTTAACATCTCTAATCCATATTCTTTAATATCTATTCCTGCTATTTTTTCTAACTCTTCTAAAGCTCTTCTATCATGATTAGTTGTAGTTGGTGATTTTAATAACAAAGTATCAGAAATAATAGCACTTGCCATTAAAATAGCCTCTTCTTTACTTATTTCCAATCCATTTTGCACATATTCTTTATATAATATTGTACAAGTACAACCATATGGTTTTGCTGTATAATATAATGGTTCTGCTGTTCTAAAATTAGCAATTCTGTGATGATCTATAACACCAATTATTGAAGCATTCTCTATACCATCAACACTTTGTCCAAAATCATTATGATCTACTAATATTACTTCTTGTCCATCCTCTACTTTTTCAATAAGTTCTGGAGCCTCAATTTTTAAATAATCCAAAACAAATTGTGTCTCTTTATTAACATTTCCCAGTCTAGCGGCAAAACATTTAGTATACCCTTTCTTTCTATTAAATCTCTCCTTAATCAAACTAGAACATATTGAATCTGTATCTGGATTTTTATGTCCAAAAATATAAATTTTATCACTCATTTTCATTCACAATCCTTTCATTACTCTTTACTTTCCCGCCCATTATATGTTTTATTTCTCTTTTTGTCAAGGTATGAACATTAGAGATAAGAATGAACCCAAATTATTAAACTTTTTTGTCTAATAATTTGGGTTCACTTCAAACATCTCCAAAGTTTTTTTATAATAAAATATTCTTAATTTCTATCTCAAGTCCATTTCTTCCAATATTTCAAATAATTCTCTCTGATTAAAATGATATTTTTTATTGCAAAAATGACATACAAGCTCTGCTTCTCCGTCCTCTTCAATAATTTTATTAAGTTCATCCTTTCCTATTGTTGCTAAAGCCTCTGCCATATGCTCTTTTGAACAATCACATTCATATGCCAATTTACCATTTTCTTCTATAATTTTAATATTCTCATCACCTGTTATTTTTTTTGCAATTTCTTCTAATGTCAAATTATTATCTAACATTCTAGAAATTGCACCTGCTTTAAATATTGCTTGTTCTACTTTTGAAATTTCTTCCTCTGTAGCATCTGGCATCGGTGTAATTATATACCCACCTGCTCTTCTTACTCCATTTTTATCTACTAAAACTCCTAAAGCAACAGCAGTATTTTTTTGTTCTGATTTAGAAAAATATTCTGCAAAATCCTCTGCTATTTCTCCTGAAACCAATGGACATATTCCTACATAAGGTTCTTTCAAACCAATATCTTTTATAACATTTAAATATCCTGCATTTCCAATAGCTCCACCCACATCTAGTTTACCATCTTCGTTTAATGGCAAATCAACTTGTGGATTTGATATTGCTCCTTTAACTTTTGGACAGGAATTGGCTGTAACTATTATAGTACCAAGTGGTCCATCTCCTTTTAATTGTATAGTTAACTTATCTTTACTTCCTTTCATTTCTGAGCCCATTATAACTGCCATTGTTAGAATTCTTCCCATTGCAGCTGTTGCTACTGGACTTAAATCATGTATATTTCTCGCTTCTTCGACAATTTCTGTAGTGTTTGCACATACTACTGAAATTTTACCATTATATGCTAAAAATTTTTTTATTTCGTCTTGCACTTTTTTCCCTACTTTCTATCTTTCAAATTTTATATTTATTAATAAAAAATAATAATTCAAGTTTTCTAAAATTTATAAAAATGAACTTTAAGGAACATCCCCAAAGTTCACCAAACTCCAATTCTTAATCTTGTTTTTGGAACATATCTTTTCCAACTCCACAAATTGGGCATACCCATGTATCTGGAATATCTTCAAATGCTGTTCCTGGAGCTATTCCGCTATCTGGATCTCCTTTGGCTGGATCATAAACATATCCACATGCTATACATACGTACATTTCTTTTCACCTCCTACTAATTACTGCTATTTATATATTTTAAATTTTAATATCTAGTTTATAACATTTTTTCAAATTTATTCATGTAATTCAAACATATCTTTTCCTTCACCACAAACTGGGCATACCCAATCATCTGGCAATTCTTCAAATGGTGTTCCAGGTTTTATTCCTGCTTTTTCATTTCCAAATTTAGGATTATAGATATATTTACATTGTATACATTCATATCTTTCTTTTCCTGTTCTTTCTGGAGAAAAGTTTTTATATCCAGAAGCTATTGCAACAATTACTATTAACAAGAAAGATAATGCTTTCCATATTCCACTATCACATAAAATAACTGCAAAAATTCCAAATATTGCACTAATTCCATATAATATAAGAACTGCTTGTTTTTGATTATATCCCCTAGCAACTAACTTATGATGTAAATGTCCTTTATCAGCTTTAAATACCGCTTTTATAGATTTCCCTCTAATCATCCTTCTAATAATTGCAAACACTGTATCAAATATTGGCAATCCTAACACTATTAATGGTAAAACAATAACTGCTGCAGTATATGTTTTTGCTGAACCTAAAATAGAAATTATTGCTAATGCAAAACCTAAAAAATTTGACCCTGTATCACCAATAAAAGTTTTAGCTGGTGAAAAATTAAATGGCAAAAATCCTACTAATGCTCCCGCTAAAGCTGCAATTAAAACTATTGACACCATTGATGAGCCATTAAGTACAAATATTATAAGTAATGACACAGCAGATATAACAGATATTCCAGAAGATAATCCATCTAGACCATCTATTAAATTTATAGCATTTGTCACTATAATTATCCAAGCAATTGTTAATATAATAGATGTTACCTGATGTATTTCTGGAAAATTTAAAAATGGCAATGTTATTCCATCAATTCTTATTCCAGCCACAACAGCTACAATAGCTGCTAGAAGTTGTCCTACTAACTTCGTCAATGGTTTTATAGTTTTTATATCATCAACTACACAAAAAGCAGTAATAATACCTATTCCTATTAAAAAACCTAATAATTTTTTACCATATTCTTCAAAACTAAATAAATTAATCGACTGCTCCATACTCATTACTATCAACAAGTATATTGTAGAAACTAAAAATCCTAAAATTACAGCTGGACCACCAAATTTAGGCATTGATTTCTTATGCATTCTTCTTTCATCTTTTGGAATATCAACTGCACCAACTTTTCTCGCTATCTTTATAGTATATGGTGTAGCCACAAATGCAACTACAAATGCTAAAATAAAAGCTATCGCAATATCTCCCCACATAGCATATTCCTCCAACTATTTCATATTTTCTTTTTCGATATCATTTATCATTTCTATTCTTTCTTGATATTTTCCACCTTTAAATTCTGTTCCTATCCAATTTCTAATAATACAAATTGCTGTATTTACAGTTAGATAATCTCCCCCTAATGTAATAACATTTATATTATCATCTGCTTTAGCAAATTTTGCAGATTCTTCATCATAAATTGATGCTGCTCTAATTCCTTTAAATTTATTTGCAACAACTGCCATTCCATATCCAGAACGACATACTAATATTCCTGAATCAGCTCTTCTCGCTTGTATTTCTTCTGCTACTTTTTTTGCATAAATAGGATAATCTGTTCTTTCCTCGCTATCTGTACCACAATCTATATATTGTATATCATTTTCATCAAAATATCTTTTTATTTCCTCTTTTAATTTATATCCTCCATGATCTGCTCCTAAAGCTATCATCACAATCACTCCATTTCTTTCTACTTATAATATCTTAAAATTAACTTTCATTTTTCATCAATATATCACAAAAGCTCATATATTACAATAAATTTTACAAATTTATATATGTTTTTTCTGTAAACACTTGCCAAATGAGAAATATTATGCTAAAATATTCTATGTTATTAAACACGATTAAAGAATTTAGACTAAGAGGAGGTGCAAAAAATGCCAAATATCAAATCAGCTAAAAAAAGAGTTAAAGTAATTGAAAAGAAAACTTTAAGAAATAATATGATAAAATCTGGATATAAATCAGCAATAAAAAATTTTGAACAAGCTTTAGAATCTGGAAATATGGAAGAAGCTAAGAAATTATTCTCAGAAGCTACTAAAAAAATCGACCAAGCTTGTACAAAAGGTGTTATTGTAAAAAACACAGCTGCTAGAAAAAAATCTAGTTTGTCAAAAAAATTAAAT
>CAJFQT010000025.1 GCA_904419095.1 uncultured Clostridia bacterium
ATAAGAAGGGCGAGCTTCGCTCGTGCGAAATCTTTCGGACGTAGCGACTCGCCCTAAAAAAATCATATAGACTAAAAAACAATATTACAACTTATAGCTATATAGCAAAAATAAAAATCAAAAAACTTTTCTAACAAAAAGAAAAGAAAAAAATAAAGGAGGAATTTATAATGGTTACAGCAAGCTTAGTAAAAGAACTAAGAGAAAAAACAGGAGCAGGAATGATGGACTGCAAAAAAGTTTTAACAGAAACAGATGGAGACATGGAAAAAGCAATTGAATTATTAAGAGAAAGAGGAATAGCAAAAGCAGCCAAAAAATCAGGAAGAGTAGCAGCAGAAGGATTAGTTGAAAGCTATATATCAGAAGACGGAAAAATAGGAGCAGTAGTAGAAGTAAACTCAGAAACAGACTTTGTTGCAAAAAATGAAGAATTCAAAACATTTGTAATGAACGTAGCAAAACAAATAGTAGAAACAAATCCAAAAACAGTAGAAGAACTATTAGCACAAGAAGCAAAATTTGAAGCAGGAAAAACAGTAAATGAAGCATTAGTAGGAAAAATAGCAACAATAGGAGAAAACTTAAGCATCAGAAGATTTGCAAGATTTGAATCAAAAGGACTACTAGAAAAATACATCCATGGAGATGGAAAAATAGCAGTACTAATCAATATGACAGCAGGAAACAAAGAATTAGCTAAAGACTTATGTATGCAAATAGCAGCAGCAAGACCAGAATTTGTAAAAAGAGAAGAAGTACCACAAGAAAGAATAGACAAAGAAATGGAAATCCTAAAAGTACAAGCAATGAATGAAGGAAAACCAGAGCAAATAGCAGAAAAAATAGTACAAGGAAGAGTAGGAAAATTCTATGAAGAAATATGTTTAGTAGACCAAGTATTTGTAAAAGACACAAGCAAAAAAGTATCAGACTTACTAAAAGAAAACAATGCAGAAGTAGTAGAATTTGCAAGATTCGAAAAAGGAGAAGGAATCGAGAAAAAAGAAGAAAACTTCGCAGAAGAAGTAATGAACCAATTGAAATAGGGATTTAGGGACGGTCCTTAAAATCCCTCCTAGCAGGGATTATGGGGACGGACCTTAAAAAATTATATTAAATTTATATAATCATAAATATATATAAATACATATAAAAAATTTCACAAAAATAAAGAAAATAAAGAGAGTTTCTTATAATGAAAAAATAACCTTTAAAGGAATATTATATTTCATTATTATGAACTCTCTTCTTTGTTTTTAAAAAAGTAGACATGAATTTAAGGACCGTCCCCCAAATCCCTGCTAAGAGGGATTTTAAGGACCGTCCCTAAATCCCTGTTAAAAAATTAAGAAATTCTTAAAAAATACTATTCTTTTCTAAAAATATATGATAAAATAGCAAAAGAAAATGTAAAAGGAGTGAAAAAGGTGGCGGAGTTGAAATATAAACGAGTTCTATTAAAGCTAAGTGGAGAAGCTTTAGCAGGAAATAAAAAAACAGGAGTTGATGCAGATACAGTAGGAAATATTTGTGATAAAATAAAAGAAATAGTAGAATTAGGAGTTCAAGTAGCAATCGTTGTTGGAGGGGGAAACTTTTGGAGAGGAAGAAATGGACATCAAATGGAAAGAACAACAGCTGATTATATGGGAATGCTTGCAACAGCTATGAATGGATTAGCTCTTCAAGATGCATTAGAAGCAAGAGGTATTTATTCTAGAGTTCAGACTGCAATAGAAATGAGAGAAATTGCAGAACCTTTTATTCAAAGAAAGGCTGAGAAACATTTAAATAGAGGAAGAGTTGTTATTTTTGCTTGTGGTACAGGACATCCATATTTTACAACAGATACAGCAGCTGTATTGAGAGCTACTGAAATAAAAGCAGATATCCTATTATTAGGTAAAACAATCGATGCGGTTTATTCAGCTGATCCAAAAATAGATCCAACAGCTATAAGATATGATGAAATATCATATTTAGATGTATTAAATAAAGACCTAAAAGTAATGGATTCAACAGCAACAGCAATGTGTAGAGATAATAAAATACCAATTTTAGTATTTGGAATATCAGATCCAGAAAATATTGTAAGAGCAGTAAAAGGAGAAAAAATTGGCACAATAGTTTCATAAGATAAAGTTATTTTGATTTAAGAGGGAAAAATGAAAAATAATAAAGAATGGTATAAAGCTAATATTTCTAGTAAGATAAAATACAATGAAAGTCAACAAAAAAAGCAAGATAAATATGATAAAGTAAATCAATACAGAATTGCACAAAAAATCAATGTAAGTCTAGTATTTCTATTAATTTTAATATTTTTAGTATTTCTAATTTTTTTTAATAAACCAAATTCAATAGATGTTTTAGAAGAAATAAAAAACTCATATTTATATGGAATGGTTATAATACTAGGAATATTATTGATTTCGATAATAATATTTAACATTATCGTTAAAGAAAAGAAAATCTTAAGTAATTTATTAAAAATAACACTATTATTTAATATAATTTTTTTAATAATATTTTTATTTATACAAGCAAACTTAAATAATACGTACAACAATGAAGAAAAATTTGGAGAAATTTATGATACAAAGATAGAAAACAAAAGTGATGAAAAATATGTTGACATATGGAAAAGCATTTTATCAATAGAATTAAAAACAAAAACAGAAAGACAAGTGTTTATTGATGAGAATATGTCTCAATTCACATATTTTAAAATAAAATCATATCTAATACTTATACTATATGTGCTAACAATGATAGCAAACACATATATAATTTCAAAAATTGATAAAAAAATAAAAGGACAAGAAATATTAGAAGGATATGATAAAATTTTACTAAAAAAATAAGTTCAATACAATAAAATATATTAAGGGTAAGGAGAGATAAAAATGGATTACACAAATTTAAAAGAAAGAATGGAAAAAACAATAAATGTTTATTCAGAAAAATTAGCAGAGGTAAGAGCTGGAAGAGCAAACCCAGCAATATTAAACAAAGTTAAAATCGACTATTATGGAACACCAACACCAATAAATCAAGTAGCAGGAATATCAGTTCCAGAAGCTAGAATGATTTTAATTCAACCATGGGATGCAAGCATATTAAAAGATATAGAAAAAGCAATACTTGCATCAGATATTGGAATTAATCCAAACAATGATGGAAAGGTAATAAGACTAGCATTTCCTGAATTAAATGAAGAAAGAAGAAAAGAATTAGTAAAAGAAATTAAAAAAATGGCAGAAGAAGCCAAAATTGCAGTAAGAGCAGTTAGAAGAGACGGAATAGAAGAAGCAAAATCAGAGCAAAAACAAGGAAATATAACAGAAGATGACTTAAAGCAAGCGGAAAATGAAATACAAAAAATAACAGATAAAAATATTGAAGAAATAGATGAAATTCTTAGCAAAAAAGAAAAAGAAATAATGTCAGTATAGTATTTTAATAAATTAAAATTCATAAAAATAATAAAGGAGAAGGAAAATCCAAAGAAACCTATGGAAATTAAAGAAGAATTAAAAAAATATCAAGATATAATAAATACTGAGTTAAAAAATAATTTACCAAAAGAAAATTGCATGGAAAAGGAACTGCATAAAGCAATGGAATATAGTTTACTTGCAGGAGGAAAGAGAATAAGACCAATTTTAGTTTTAGCAACATATAAATTGTTTTATGATGACTATAAAATATGCATACCATATGCAGTAGCAATAGAAATGATACATAATTTCATCTTAATTCATGATGACTTGCCAGGGATAGATAATGATGACTTTAGACATGGAAAACCAACAAATCATAAACAGTTTAATGAAGCAACAGCAATACTTGCAGGAGATGCATTATTTAATCTAGGATATAAAATAATAAGTGAAGATATCAAAAATACAAAAAATCAAGAAGAATTAAGAAATAAAATATCAATATTTCAAGAATTTACAACATCTGTTGGAAAAATGATTGCAGGTGAATATGTTGATACAGAATTTGAAGGTAAAAAAATAAATAATGAAGAACTAAAATATATACATACACATAAAACAGGAGAATTAATAAAATTGCCTGTAAGAATGGGAGCAATACTCGCAAACGCAACAAAAAAAGAGTTGAATGCAGTTACAAATTATGCAGAAAAAATAGGGTTAGCTTTTCAAATAAAAGATGATATCCTATCAGAAGAGGGCGATGAAAAAATTTTAGGAAAACCAGTTGGAAATGACAAAGAAATGGAAAAATGCACATATGTATCACAATATGGATTAGAAGGTGCAAAAAAAGAATTAGATAAAATAACAAAAGAAGCAAAAGAAGAATTAGAACTATTTGGAGAAAAAGCAAATTTCTTAAAAAAATTAGCAGAATATATAGCAAACAGAAATAAATAATAAAATAGAAAGTAAGAGGGGTCAAGATGGAAGAAAATAGTTTACCTAAACATATAGCATTTATTTTAGATGGAAACAGAAGATGGGCAAAATCTAAAGGAAAACCAGCGAGCTTCGGACATAAAAAAGGAGCAGAAACATTAGAAAACATAGTAAGATACGCAAATAAAATAGGAATAAAATACTTAACAGCATATGTATTTTCAACTGAAAATTGGAAAAGAAAAGCAGAAGAAGTATCAGCAATAATGACCATATTACAGAATTATCTAGATGATTTTGGAAAAAGAGCAGATTTAGAAAACATAAAAATAAATATAATAGGAAATCCAAATAGACTATCAGAAAAAATGCAAAAAAGTATAAAAAACTGCATGGAAAGAACAAAAAATAATACAGGAATAGTATTTAACATAGCACTAAACTATGGAGGAAGAGACGAAATAGTAAGAGCAGTAAGAAAAATTGCTTCTAATGTACAAAAAGGAGAAATTTTACCAGAAGAAATAACAGAAAATACAATACAAGAAAATCTATATACAAAAAATCAACCTGACCCAGATTTAGTAATAAGAACAAGTGGAGAAGAAAGAATAAGCAACTTCTTATTATGGCAAATAGCATATTCAGAATTCCTATTTGTACAAAAAAACTGGCCAGATTTCAATGAAAAAGATTTAGATGAAGCAATAGAAGAATATAAAAAAAGAACAAGAAAATTTGGTGCAAATTAAAAAATAAAACCAAATTAGATGAAAGGAAAAGAAATGGATATAAAAAGAATAACGTCAGGACTATTAGGATTTCCACTAGTACTAATAATACTATTAATAGGAAACAAATATGTAGTAGATGTATTACTAACAATTGTAACAATACTCGCTATGGATGAATATTTGAATGCTATATCAAAAGTATGCAAACCAATTAGATGGGTTGCATACGCAAGTTGTATAAGCATTGCACTAATACATATAATACCACAAGAAAGTATACCAATAATTACAATATTAGCTATACCAGTAATTTTTCTAATATTATTTTCTCATGTAATAGCTACAAATATGAAAACAACATTTAAAGATGTTGCATATACTCTATTAGGAATATTTTATGTAGTATTTTTTATGATGTTTGTAGCAATAATAGATGGAATGGAAAATGGGAAAATATTAATATGGTATGCAATGATTGCTGCTTGGGGAACAGACATATTTGCTTATTTTATAGGAAAAAAATTTGGAAAACACAAATTTAGTAAAGTAAGTCCTAAAAAATCCATTGAAGGATGTATAGCAGGAACAATAGGTGCAATTATAATGATTTTAATATATACATATTTTGCAAATACATATTGGGGAACAGACTACTCATATTGGTATGTAGGAATAATGGGACTAATATTAAGTTTAATAGGTCAAATAGGAGACTTCGTAGCATCAAGCATAAAAAGATATGTGGATATAAAAGATTATAGCAATTTAATACCAGGACATGGAGGAATGTTAGATAGAATAGATAGTTTAATCTTTTTAGCACCATTTGCATATATATTTTTTACACTATTATAAAATAAAGAATTTAGAAAAAAATCCTATGCAAAAGAGAAAGAGAATATTTCTCTTTTTTAAATTCAAAATAATTTATAATTTTTAGCATAAGATGGCATAAAAAATATAATTATATATAAAAGGAGGAATAAATTGATAACTTTTATAATTTCAGCAATTAAAATAATAATCTTATTAGGAGTACTAATTTTAATACACGAAGCTGGACATATGCTAGTTGCAAAAAAATGTAAAGTAAAAGTAAATGAATTTTCAATAGGATTCGGGCCTGTAATATGGAAAAAACAAGGAAAAGAAACAAAATATACAATAAGATTAATACCATTAGGAGGATTCTGTAGCATGGAAGGAGAAGATGAAAAATCTGATGAAGAAGGTTCATTTTCAAAAGCGAGTATTCCAAAAAGATTAGCGATTGTAGTTGCAGGGGCAGCTGTCAATATAGTATTTGGGTTATTAATATTTTTCATTTTAATGTCTAGTACAGGAAATTATATTAGTAATACAGTAGAAAGTGTAATTGACGGATATGCAGCACAAGAGATAGGATTAGAATCAGGAGATAAAATAATAGAAGCAGATGGTAAGAAAATCAAAAGCAAATATGATTTAGACGAAATAACAAAAAATATAAAAGATAATAAACAAATAGCATTAAAAATAGAAAGAAATGGTGAAATAAAAGAATACAAAACGAATTTAACAGAAATAACAACAAAAACCACAGGAATATATTTAGATGAAAAATGTAAAGTAATAACAGTTGAAAAAGAAAGTGCAGCAGAAAGACAAGGCGTAAAAGCAAACGATAAAATAATAAAAATAAATAATGAAGATGTGAATGAAAATCCAGAAAAAGTAGCACAAATTATACAACAGAAAGGAATAGGAACAGTACTATTAACAGTACAAAGAGGAGAAGAAACAATAAATATTGAATTAACTCCAGACCATATATCAACATATTACTTGGGCGTAAACCTAAAACAAGCAGAAGACACTTTAATAAATCACATAATATATGGAGCAGAAGAAACAAAAATTTTTTGTTTATCAATAGTAGATAATCTAAAACAACTATTTACTGGAAAAGTAGGTTTAGACCAAATGATGGGACCAGTTGGAATAGCAGAAACAGTAGCAAAAACAAATGGATTTCAAGAATTCATTTACTTACTTGCATTAATTTCACTATCATTAGGTGTAACTAATTTACTTCCAATTCCAGCACTAGATGGGGGAAAAATACTAATATTAATTATAGAAGCAATAAGAAGAAAACCAATGAAACAAGAAACAGAAATAAATATACAATTACTAGGATTTTCATTTTTAATAGTATTATCATTATATGTAGCATATAATGATGTGCTAAGAATATTCTAAAAAGGGATTTTGAGGTCCGTCCCCAAATCCCTTTTTTCTAACTATAAATACTTTTTTAACTTCTCAACAGTATGTTCTTGAAAGGCAATAAAGTCTTTTAATATAGATTTAATCTCATGAGTAGTATCAGGATTATTATTCCATAATTTAACACCTTCAATTATTCCCATGTTAGTACCTTGAAGCATCATTTCTGCTATTTTCGAATTACTTTTATCCACCAATGTGTTCATTTCTATACTAACCCATCCCATGGCTTTTTGCATTGGGTTTAACTGTTCAGGTGTATCTGAATAATGACTTATTTCTTCATTAGTTCTTTCTAGTAAATTACTATATTCAGCATATTGGTTTAATAAGTCATCTTTGAGATTTTGATCATCTACTTTTGTTGTAATATTAGAAATAGAATCTAATCCCATTTGAAGACCTTTTCCAATTTCATTTAAAATATACTTAGAATTATCCATTTTTTTAACCTCCATTAAAATTATTATAAACAAAAAGAAAAAAAATATTAGTAAAATATAATTTGTTCGCTTTAACAAAAAAAGAAAGTATGATAAAATACGTTCAAACAATATAATAAAGGAAGTAATAAAAATGTCTGAATCAAAGATAGGAGCTACAACAAAAACAAAAAAAGAAGAACAACAAAAAGCCAAAAGATACATAAAAGATATATTTAGTGATTATGAAACAAGAAATTGCATAAAAGATGCAGAAATAGAAGGACTAAACTTAATGAAAAAGAAAAACGTCCTAGGAATTATTATAAAATCAGACAAATACATTGAAATAAAAGAAATATGGTATTTTGAAAAATTCTTAATAGAAAGATTTTCATTTCAAAATATAGAACTAGTAATAAAATACGAAGAAGGAGTAAGATTAAGAACAATAGAAGAAGAGTGGAGAAATATAATATGTTATATGGCACATAAATATCCACTAACAAAACCATTATTACTAATGAAAAGTGATTTAAATGTAGAAGAAAATACTATAACAGTAAAAATGCATGTAAAAGGAGCAGAATTTCTAAAAGCCAAGAAGACAGATAAGGAGCTTGAAAAAGTAATTAAAAATTTATTTGGTAAAGAATATAAAATAGATTTACAAGAAGAAATAAATGAATCAGAAATATTAAATAAAGAAAACAAAGCAAGAGAAGAAGAAGAAAAAGCTATAGAAGAATTAGAAAAAAGACAAGAAATAGGGCAAGTATCACAAAATAAAGAAAACAAGGAATTAGAAAATCAAATATATGAGTACAATGATGTAGATTATAAAATGCCAGATGATATAGAAGGATATATTCCAGTACCAGAAGAAATGGAAAATGGAATAGCAGTAAATGCAACAGAACACAATCAAGAATCACCAATAAATGAATCAAAGCAAGAAACAGAAGAAATAAAAGAATATATTATGGGAAAACCATCAAGAGCTAAAGAAAAAAAGATAAAAATAAAAGACATAACTGCAAATGATGGAAGAGTTACAATAGAAGGTAGAATATTAACTTGTGAAGCAAGAGAAACAAAATCAGGAAAAGGAATGTTAATTTTTGATATATATGATGGAACAGGAACAATGGTATGCAAATCATTTGCAAAAGACATAAAAGAAGGAAATGATATAGCAGAAAAAATAAAACAAGCAAAAGCAATAAAAGCAATTGGAAAAGCAGGATTAGATACATATGCAGGAGATGTAACAGTAATTGCAAACACAATAATAGAAGTAGAAAATACAGACATACCAGAATTACCAACAGAAGCAGAAGACACGCCATTAATATTAGGTATGACACCGGTTATAAATGAACCATTAGTAAAAATATCAGAACTAGGAGTAGAAGATGGTAAAGTTTCAATTGATGGAGAAGTCATCGGAATGGAAGATAGAGAATTAAAATCAGGAAAAACTTTACTAAGTTTTGATATATATGATGGAACAAGCAGTATGACATGTAAAGCATTTTTAAATAAAGACAATAGTAAAAAAGTTATAAAAAGAATAAAAAATGCAAAAGGAATAAGGCTCGCTGGAACTGCACAGATGGATTCATTTTCAAATGAGCTAACAATAATGGCAAATACAATAGTTGAATCAGAAGGAATAAAGAAACAAATAAGACAAGATAACTCAGAAGTAAAAAGAGTAGAATTACATATGCACACAAAGATGAGTCAAATGGATGCAATGACATCAGCAACTGACTTAATTAAAAGAGCAATGAAATGGGGAATGAAATCAATTGCTATAACAGACCATGGAGTAGTACAAGCCTTTCCAGAAGCACACAAATTGTTAGGAGTTAATAATCCAGATATGAAAGTAATATATGGAGTAGAGGCATATCTAGCACCAGATAACACAAAGTCAGTATATAATGGAAAAGGACAAAGCATAGATACAACATATTGTGTATTAGACTTAGAAACAACAGGATTTTCAGCAACAACAGAGAAGATAACAGAAGTAGGAATAATGAAAGTAAAAAATGGAGAAGTAATAGACGAATTTAGCACTTTCGTAAATCCTGAAAAACACATACCAGAAAGAGTAACAGAAGTAACAAACATAACAGATGAGATGGTGGTAGACGCAGAGACAATAGACAAAGTATTTCCTAAAATATTAGAATTCTTAGGAGACGAAAAAGAAACTGTAATAGTAGCACATAATGCAAACTTTGATGTGGGATTCTTAAAACAAAATGCAAAAGTATTAGGGTATAAATTTGAATACACATATTTAGATACATTAAGTTTAGCTAAAGATCTATTTCCAAACTATAAAAAATACAAATTAGGAAAAATAGCAGAAAATCTTGGAATTAAAGTAGAAGTAGCCCATCGAGCATTAGATGATGTTGATACAACAGTAAAAGTATTTAATGTTATGATAAAAATGTTAAAAGAAAAAGGAGCAAAAATAGTAGATGACATTGACCAAGTGGCAGCAGATGAACATGCAAAAAAAGAAGAATATAAAAAATTAAAAACATATCATGCAATAATACTTGCAAAAAACTATATAGGATTAAGAAACCTATACAAATTAGTTTCACTTTCACATTTACATTATTTTTATAGAAAACCACGTATACTAAAAAGTTTATACAAAAAATATTCTGAGGGGCTAATTTTAGGAAGTGCATGTGAAGCAGGAGAACTATATCAAGCAATTGAGCTTGGAAAAACTGATGAAGAAATAGAAGATATAGCAAATGACTATGATTACTTAGAAATTCAACCAACAGGAAATAACCAATTTTTAATAAGAAATGGAATATTCAGAGACGAAGAAGACTTAAGAGACATAAATAGAAAAATAGTAGCTCTTGGTGAAAAACTAAATAAACCAGTAGTAGCAACTTGTGATGTACACTTTATGGATCCTCAAGATGAAATATATAGACGTATATTAGAAGCAGGACAAAAATATGATGATGCAGATAATCAAGCACCATTATATTTAAGAACAACAGAGGAAATGTTAGAAGAATTTAGCTATTTAGGAAAAGAAAAAGCATATGAAGTAGTAGTAACTAACACAAATAAAATAGCAGATATGTGTGAAAGAATAAGTCCAATATCTCCTGAAAAATGTCCCCCACACATACCAGGATGTGAACAAACAATAAAAGATATAGCATATGGAAAAGCACATGAACTATATGGTGACCCACTACCAGAAATAGTACAAACAAGATTAGACAAAGAATTAGATTCAATTATAAAAAATGGGTTCTCTGTAATGTATATAATAGCACAAAAATTAGTATGGAAATCAAATGAAGATGGATATATAGTAGGTTCAAGAGGTTCAGTAGGTTCATCATTTGTAGCTAATATGACAGGAATAACAGAAGTAAACTCTTTACCAGCACATTATAGATGTCCAAACTGCAAATATTCAGACTTCACAGATTATGGAGTAAAAAATGGATTTGATTTGCCAGATAAAAATTGTCCAAAATGTGGACATAAACTAGATAAGGATGGAATGGATATACCATTCGAAACATTCTTAGGATTCAATGGAGACAAAGAACCAGATATAGACTTAAACTTCTCAGGAGAATATCAAGCAAAAGCACACAAATACACAGAAGTAATATTTGGAAAAGGAACAACATTCAAAGCAGGAACAATAGGAACAGTAGCAGACAAAACAGCTTATGGATATGTAAAAAACTACTTTGAGGAAAGACACATACCAATAAATCAAGCAGAAATAAAGAGAATATCACAAGGATGTACTGGAATAAAAAGAACAACAGGACAACATCCAGGAGGAATAATAGTAGTACCAAAAGGAAGAGAAATATACGAATTCTGTCCAGTACAACATCCAGCAGATGACCCAAATTCAGACATAATAACAACACATTTTGATTATCACTCAATAGATCAAAACTTATTAAAGTTAGATATACTAGGACACGACGATCCGACGGTAATAAGAATGTTACAAGACATAACAGGAATAGACCCAACAAAAGTACCATTAGATGACAAAGAAACAATGTCAATATTCAGTTCAACAGAAGCACTTCGGAGTAACACCAAAACAAATAGGGTCAGAAGTAGGAAGTTACGGAATACCAGAATTTGGAACAAAATTTGTAAGAGGAATGTTAGTAGACACAAGACCAACAACATTTGACGAACTAATACGTATATCAGGTTTATCACATGGAACAGACGTATGGCTAGGAAACGCTCAAAGCCTAATAGAACAAGGAACAGTAACACTAACAGAAGCAATCTGTTGTCGTGACGATATAATGATTTATTTAATAAAACAAGGATTACCGCCAAATTCAGCGTTCAAAATAATGGAAACAGTACGTAAAGGAAAAGCACTAAAAGATCCAGCAAAATGGGCAGAATATGTAGCACTAATGAAAGAACACAATGTACCAGATTGGTATATAAAATCATGTGAAAAAATAAAATACATGTTTCCAAAAGCACATGCAGCAGCATATGTAACAAACGCATTCAGAATAGCCTGGTTTAAAGTACACGAGCCAAAAGCATATTATTCAGCATTTTTCTCAATAAGAGCATCAGATGAATTTGACAGTGAAATAATGATATTTGGAGAAGAAAAAGTCAAAAACAAAATGAAAGAAATAGATCTACTAGGAAATAACGCAACACAAAAAGACAAAGCAATGTACCCAGTACTAGAACTAGTATTAGAAATGTATGAAAGAGGGTTGAAATTTTTACCGATAGATTTATACAAATCTGACGCGACAAAATTCATACCAGAAGAAGATGGAATAAGACCACCATTAAACAGTATACCAGGATTAGGAACAGTAGCAGCACTAGGAATAGCAGAAGCAAGAAAAGAAGGAAAATTCATGTCAATAGATGATATGAAAATAAGGTCAAAGATAGGAGACTCAGTAGCAGACCTACTAAAAAAATTCGGATGCCTAGAAGGAATGAGCCAAAGTAACCAAATGAGCTTATTTGGATAGAATTTTAAGATAAAACAAAGATATTGACAAGTTGTAATAATAGTAGTAAAACAAATATAGTAAATAAGAAAAAATATATAAAATAAGTAATAAAAATTAAAAAATTTTTTATAAAATAAAGGAGGAATATCTATGGAATATTTTGAGAATTTAAATCTAACATTAAAAAGGTATTTTAAAATACTATCTCCAGAAATACCAGAATTTTTATGCGAATACATAAATACACCAGCAATGCAAAAACAGGACAGAATCAGTGTAACAAGTGGAACATATTATTCAAAACTTTTTGATATAAAATTATGGTATTCAAGTTTAGAACATAGTATAGCAGTAGCATTAATAATTTGGAACTTTACGAAAGACAAAAAACAAACATTAGCAGGATTATTTCACGATATAGCAACACCAGCATTTAAACACTGCATAGACTTTATGAATGGAGACTATGAAAAACAGGAATCAACAGAAGAATTAACAACAAAGATTATAAGTGATTCAAAAGAAATCATGAATCTACTAAACAGAGATGGAATAAAAATAGAAGAAGTATCAGATTATCATATATATCCAATAGCTGACAATGATACACCACAACTTGCAGCAGACAGATTAGAATATACATTATCAAATGGATTAGGTGTAAGAAAACATTTATGGGATTTAGAGGATATAGAAGAAATTTATAATAATATAGAAGTCCAAAAGAATGAAAAAGGAATAGAAGAATTAGGATTCAAAGATATAAACATAGCAGAAAAATTTGTTCATACAATGTCCAAACTTTCAATGATATATATATCTAGTGAAACAAAATACACAATGCAATTTTTTGCTGATATAGTTAAGAAAATGTATGGACAAAAAATGATATCAAAAAAAGATTTATATGAACTATCAGAACAAGAAATTATAAATAAAATTGAAAAATGTGATTATGATAATATTTCACAATGTTTTAACATTTGGAAAAATGCTACAAAAATAAAAGAAAGTGATATTCCTGTAAAAGATAAATATTGCGTAAATGTAAATGCAAAGAAAAGATATATAATACCACTTGTAAAAAATGAGAATGAATATGTCAGAATAGACAAGATATCTGAAAAAGCAAAAGAAGATATTAATAAATTTTTAAATTTTAAAACAAAACCATATTCATATTTAGACCTTAATTTAAAAGTAGACTAATAGACTAAAAACAATCTAATTTTACAGTAAGAAAGGTATTTAATATACAATAAAAAAGATAGTAGGAGTTAAAAACTCCTACTAAATATATTTTACTAAAATATTACGGTAGATTACTATAAAAGCCTGTCAAACCTGAAATGATGTCATATAACCGACTCTTCCTAGCATCAGAAGAAGAAAAAGTAATAGCTTCATCTTTACCAGGTAAATAATACTCAAGAAAATAAACTTTGCCATTCGTCAAAATTATAGTCTTATTATAGGCTTCCTCAGGAAAAACCACATTAATAATATCATTATTTAGCCGAACAACTGAAAGTTCTGGATGACATCTTTCAAAATGTTCCCAAGAGTCTACATTTGGTTTAATTTTTTTCATAGTGAATCCTCCTTATAAAATAATAATATAAAAGATAATCACATATTATCACAAAAAAATAGAATGGTCAATTAGAAATTAAATTTAGAATAAAATAGAAAATATGAATTTGTTACAATTCAGCCTAGTATAAAAATAAGCCATCCTAAAGATTGATATATGAATATTTTTTATCAAAAACATATTTGGGGTCTACCTATGGGTCTTTGACAAAAAATATTCATATATCAACTACTCTACAAAATTTAGTCTGAATAGTAACATAAATTTAATAATAAAAGAAGAAAGGAGAAAAAATGCCACAAAAAATTGAATTAAAAGATATATTAAGTATTCAGAATATAATAATTTATTTAATAGTTATAAATATAATAGGATTTGCAATAATGTATATAGACAAGCAAAAAGCCAAAAAAGGAAAATGGAGAATTCCAGAGAAAGTAATATTCATAGTTACAGCAATTGGAGGAGGAATTGGAACAATTGCTGGAATGTATACTTTTAGACATAAAACACAAAAAGTCGGATTTGTTGTAGGATTACCAGCAATAACAACTGTGGAAATAATTGCAATAAT
>CAJFQT010000026.1 GCA_904419095.1 uncultured Clostridia bacterium
GGATATTATATGTATATTTATACGAAAAAGAATCTAGCAATTTACCAATGATATTAGAAAAAGAAAATAAAGATGAACTACTAAAAAAATGGAAAAAAGAAGATATTCTAAGTCAAGAAAAAAGTACAAACTTATTTGGAAACAACAAATCAGATAACAGTAGCAATATAGAAAACAATAATGAAGTAAATAAAACAAACAAAAAAGAATTAGAAAAAATAAAAGAAAAAATTGAATATAAATATCCATATATGCTATCAAGCATAATACCGACAAAAACATCAGTAACAAGCTTAAAAGAAATCATCCAAGAAAACAACTTACAAAAACAAGGCTTAAAACAGGAGGAACAAAATAAAAAAGAAGCACATGAAAACATAATAGAAAATGCAGAAAAAAATGCACAAGAGAAAATAAGTGAAAATAAAAAAGATATATTTAAAAAACCAGATTTTATAAAAAATGATAAAGACAAAAAATTAACATCAGCAGAAAAAGGAACAATAATGCACTTATGCTTGCAAAAGATAGATGCAAGAAAAGAATATGATTTAGAAAGCATAAAACAATTCTTATTAGAATTAGAAAAAAAAGGGATTATAAATCAAAAAGAAAGAGAATGTGTAAATCCAAAAAAAATACTCGAATTCACTAACTCAGAAATAGGAAGAGACTTAAAAACAGCAAAAGAAATATACAAAGAAAAACCTTTTTACATAAATATACCAGCAAAAGAAATATATAACGAAGAAACCCTAGACGAAGAAATCTTAGTACAAGGAATTATAGACTTATATTACATAGATAAGAATGACAAGTTAGTATTAGTAGATTACAAAACAGATTATGTAACAGAAGAAAATAAAGATGAATTAATACAAAGATATAAAGGACAATTAGAAATATATGCAAAAGCACTAGAAGAAAGTTTGAAAAGAAAAGTTGATAAGCAATATATTTATTCAACTTATTTAGGAACATTGGGGACACGCCAAATCGTTCCCAAAAACCCGTAAATGCTTGACGGCAAAAAACATATAGGGCATAATAGAGGATACAGAAAAATGCAAATGAAGCTAGAGATTATTATGATAAAATAATAATTTCTAGTCTTTTATCATTTAATATTATATTTGTTTTAAATAAAAAAATTCGGTGAAAATAAAGCTTGACAAACTTGAAAAAAAAGAATATTATGGTAACATAATTCAAAATCAAATTTATATCAAAAATTTTAAGTCGAAATTTTATTCCATATCAGTATCAATTATATAAAGAAAGGAGTGATTATGCCAAGAGTTTCAAGAGGATCTTATAGTTCTTGTTTTTTTCACAATATGGTACAAGGAATTAACAAAGAATATATATTTAATCAAAACAAAGAGAAAAACAAATATATAAAATTATTAAAGCAGTCATTAGAATATGATATAGAAATTATTTCATATGTTATTATGGATAATCATGCACATTTACTTTTATATGTTACAGATGTTACTAAAATGAGTGAGTTTATGAAGAATACAAATGAAAAATATGCTATGTATTATAATTACATTAATAACAGAGTGGGTGTTGTCTTTAGGAATAGATTTAAAACCCAAGCAATTGTATCGGAAACGCACTTATACAATTGCATAAAATATATCTATGATAATCCAGTAAAAGCGAAAATAGTAGAAAAGCCAGAAGAATATAAATATTCTAACTTTACTGAATTTAATAATAATGCTTTAGATAAAAAAATATTAAATTGTGGACAGTTTTCGAATATGGAAAAAATGTATGAAAATGAGAGCAAAATTTTAGATACGAAAGAAGATGAATTGAATTATGCTAAAAGTATAATAGATGAATATACTAAAGATAAATCTTTAAAAAACGAAGATAATCAAAGGGAAATATTGCAGATGTTAAGAGAAAAAACCAATCTATCATATAATATTATTTCGACCTTATTAAAAATACCTAAAACAACATTATGGAAAGTAGATAAAAACAAAAAATGACAAAAGTAAAAATATTGTCACAAAATGTATTGTAAATAAGAAAATAATTGTATATAATATGCGAAGTTGAATGACATAAAAACTTGAAAAAGGTCAGAACTTCAACGAAACAACAAAATTGGGAACGATTTGGCGTGTCCCCAACGTTCCTAGGGAGAGGAGAATAGAAGATGGGATTAAAGTTAGAGAATGTGTCAAAGACATTCATTGGTAAGAAAGCAGTTCAAGATATTTCTTTTGAAGTTAATAAACCAGGCGTGTTTGGTCTTTTAGGAACAAATGGCGCAGGAAAAACTACTACAATTAGAATGCTGCTTGGCATAATTAAAAAAGATACTGGTGAGATTACTTGGAATGGTAAACCTGTTGAGAGAAAACATGTGAATTTTGGTTATCTTCCAGAGGAAAGAGGTGTGTATCCAAAAACAAAAATTCATGACCAACTTATGTATTTTGCAGAGCTTAAAGGTATGAAGAAACAAGAGGCTGAAGAGGCTATAAGTAAATGGGCAAAGGTGCTTAAGGTTGAAGAATATATACAAATGCCAGCTGAAAAATTGTCAAAAGGTAATCAGCAGAAAATTCAATTTATGACTTCTATTTTACATAACCCAGAGTTAATTGTTTTAGACGAACCTTTTAGTGGACTGGATCCTGTTAATAGTGAGATTTTAAAAAATGTAATAATAGATTTAGTAAAACAAGGTAAGTATATTATAATGTCAAGTCATCAAATGGCTTCTATCGAGGAATTTTGTAGCGATATTTTGATTTTAAATAAGGGAAAAACCGTTTTACAGGGTAATTTGAAAGAAATAAAAGAAAAATATCCAGCAAATAGGTTGGAGTTATCAACAAATGTTAGTATAGATGAATTTATAAATAATAGTAATATGACAATTGAGTTTTCAAAAAATAATGACTATTCTATAAATATAAATTCAGAGGATGATGCTCACAAACTTTTACAAAATTTGGTTAAGAATAATGTAGAAATAAATAAGTTCGAAATTAAAAAACCAACGCTAAATGATATTTTTATAGAAAAGGTGGGTGAGTAAGATGAGAGATTTAAAGATAGTTACAATATTTACAATGAAAGAAATGTTGAAAAGAAAATCTTTTATAGTAACAACAATCATGATTTTACTGTTGATTATAATTGGTTTTAATATACCAAATATTATTAATTTCTTCAATAAAGGTAATAATCAAAATGATGGAACTAGCAAATTACTTATTGTTGATTCAAAGAATATATTTGAAGGAACTTTGGAAAATTTGAATAATATGAACTTAGGATACAAAGTAGAGATTTCAAATGAAGAATTATCCTTTGAAGATATAAAAAATAAAATAGAAAATAAAGAAATAGATAATGCAATCATAATAGAGCAAAATACAGAAAATTTGAACTCTTATAGATTAAGATACATAGTAGAAAATATTGCTATTGTTTCAAGCATACCAGAGGATTTATTAAATGCTATAAGTAATACATATACAAATTTACAAATTTCAAAATTAGGTTTAACACAAGAACAATTGCAATCTTTAACTCCTAATTTTGAATATAGTATTGAACAAACAGAGGAACAAGAAGTAAGTGGAAATGTGATGGTTATAATGCTATTATCAATTGTGCTATTCTATGCAATATATTTTTGTGCATATCAAGTTTCTAGTTCAATTACAACAGAAAAGACTTCAAAGATAATGGAGACATTAGTTACATCTACAAGTCCTAGAACAATAGTAATGGGAAAAACAATAGGTATTGGAATTGTAGGTTTAGTACAAGTTTGTTTATTTGTTGCTACTGCATTAATATCAGCTAAGTTGTTTTTAGAACCAGGATTGCTAGAGTCAGTTTTAGATATGTCTAAATTTACACCATATTTAGCAATTATAACTATAATTTATTTTATACTTGGTTATTTTACATATGCTTTATTATACGCTTTAACTGGTTCAACTGTTAGCAAACCAGAAGATATTCAATCTGCAAATACTCCTGTTGCAATACTTGCTGTTATCGGATTTTATTTATCTTATTTTACAATGATGAATCCAACAAGTAGCTTAAATGTATTTGCTTCTATGTTTCCAATATCATCACCATTTTGTATGCCATTTAGGATAATGATGGGAGTAGCAAGTATTACTGATGTAATTCTTTCTCTAGCTATTCTTGTTGTTACTATTTTGATTGTGGCTAATATTGCAATTAAAATTTATTCAAATGCTATTTTGAATTATGGAACAAAAATGTCTTTAGGTGATATGATTAGAATTTATAGAGATAAAAATAATTAAAACTTAGATTATAGAAATTAGTTTTAGTATGAAAATAAATTGTTTGACAGGTTAATATATAAAACTAAAACTGAGTTATAATTATCTAAATTAGAGTAATAAATCAGATTAGATTAGGAAAAAAAGAAGAGTAACATCTTCTTTTTTTGAATGTTTTGTGGTAAAATATAGCATATGTAAAAATTAAAAATATAATTAGAGAAGGTAATGTGATGAAAAAGATAGGATTTACAATAGGAAAATTTGCACCATTTCATAAAGGACATCAGTACTTAATTGAGAAGGCAATTAAAGAGATGGATGAATTTTATGTTATAGTGTATGAAACTGATGTGATTAATATTCCTGTGGAAGTAAGAGCTGATTGGATAAAAAGAATTTATCCACAAGTTAATATTTTATACGCAAAAAATCCACCAATGGAATATGGACTAGATGAGAAGAGAGTAAAGATACAAATAGATTATTTAAAAGAAATAATAAAAGGGATACCTGTAACTGATTTTTATAGTAGTGAGCCATATGGAAAATTTGTTGCAAAATATATGAATGTGAATGATGACCGTGTAGACAGCAAGAGAGTTGAAGTTCCTATTTGTGCAACAAATATAAGAAAGGACATTTCAAGATATAAGGAATTTTTAGATAAAAGAGTTTATGATGATTATAAAAAATATTTGTAGTAAAATATTTGAAATAAATATTGGAGATAAAATGCTTATAATAATATTTTTAATAAAATAGGAGATGAAGATGCTATCAATATTAGATGTAAAAAGAAAATTACCAAAAGAATTTGTAAATAATTTATATGAATTATATACACCACTTATGGTAGATAAAATTTTATCAGGACTTTCTGGAGAAAGATTAACAACTGTAAGAATAAATACAATTAAATATTCAGTTCAAGATTTTATGAAATATTGTAAAGAAAACAATATTAAATTTGAAAGAGTTTTATGGTATAATGATGCAGTTATAATAAAAAATGCTAATGAAAAGCAAATACAAAAATTAGATATATATGAAAAAGGATATATTTATCTTCAAAGTTTATCTAGTATGATACCACCAATTATTTTAAATCCCAAAAGTGGTGAAAAGGTATTAGATTTAACAGCAGCCCCTGGAAGCAAAACAACACAGATTTCAGCTTTGATGAAAAATGAAGGATATATATTAGCAAATGAACTTGATAAAATAAGATGTGAAAGATTAAAATATAATATACAAAAGCAAGGAGCAAACATTGTAGATGTAATAAATCAAAGAGGGGAAAAAATAGGAAAAGAATATCCAGAAGAATTTGATAAAGTACTATTAGATGCACCTTGTAGTGGAGAGGGAAGATTTTTAGCAAATAGTGTGAAAACATATAGAGATTGGTCGCCTAGAACGGTTAAAGAACTTTCAAAATTACAAAAGAAACTTTTTAAAAGTGCATATGAAAGTTTAAAACCAAATGGAGAAATGGTATATTCAACTTGCACAATTAACACAGAAGAAAATGAGCAAATATTAAAATGGGCAATTGAAAATTTAAACCTTAAAATATTAGATATAAAAATAGAAATTAAAGATAAATTACCAATCATTATAGAAGATTCTGACAAAAAGCTAAAAAAAGAAATAGAAAAGTCAATAAAAATAATGCCATCTAAAGTACAAGAAGGATTTTTTGTTGCAAAAATTCAAAAGTGTAAATAGCAATAGTATACATCTATAAAAGTGTATGAATAAGTAAATATAGATATAAAAATTACTATATAAAAAATTGTATTAAATCAAAATTGACAATAGAGAAAAATTTACAACGTAAAAATAAAAAAATTAAATGGGGGGAAAATAAATGACACAATTACTTATAAAACTTTTTATAAAAGATAAAAACGTGAAAGACTTAGAAGTAAGAAATAAATATGCAATGCTATCAAGTATTACAGGAATAATATTAAACATACTATTATCAGTATTTAAATTAATAATAGGATTAATATCAAACTCAATCTCAATAATATCTGATGCAGTAAACAATATAACAGATGCAGGTTCATCTGTTGTAACAATGATAGGTTTCAAAATGTCACAAAAAAAGGTAGACAAAAATCATCCATGGGGACATGGGAGAATGGAGTACATAGCAGCATTTATAGTAGATATTTTAATAATATTAGTAGGATTTGAATTATTAAGAACATCAATAGAAAAAATATTAAATCCTGAACTACCATTAATAAGCAATGTAACTTTAATAATACTTGTAGCATCAATTGTAGCAAAATTATGGTTATTTTTCTTTTACAAAAAAATAGCTAAAACAATAGACTCAGCCGCAATAAAAGGAAACGCATATGACAGCATATCAGATGTAATTTCTACAACAGCAGTATTAATTTCAGCAGTAGTAGCTAGGATTTCACAAGTTTCAATAGATGGATATATAAGTTTATTGGTCTCAATATTCATATTATACACAGGAGCAAAAGCAATAAAAGAAATTATAGATATTTTATTAGGCTCTAGCCCAGATCCAGAATTTGTGAAAGATATAGAAGAATTTGTAAAAAAATACAAATTAGTAGTAGGAATACATGATATGATGATACATGATTATGGTCCAGGAAGAAAAATAGTATCATTCCATGCAGAAGTACCAGCAGATATTAACATTGGAAAAGCACATGATGAAATAGATAAAATAGAACAAGATATGTATGAAAAATTCAACTGTATTACAACAATTCATATGGATCCAATAGTGATTGATAATGAAGAAATAAACACAATGAAAAAATTAACAGAAGAAATAGTGCAAGACATAAATGGAGAATTTTCAATTCACGATTTTAGAATGACTGATGGTGGAGAAAGAATTAATTTAATATTTGATTTAGTATTGCCAAGAGAAGGAAATTTTGATAAAGAGCAAATAAGAAAAGAAGTTGCTCAGAAAATTCATAGTATAAATGATAAATATTATGCTGTGATAACAGTAGAGCATTCTTATGTATAGGGGGATTTAGGGACGGTCCTTAAAATCCCTCCTAGAAGGGATTTTGGGGACGGACCTTGAAATAATTCGTGAAAAAATGAGAAAAAATTGTAATGGAATTGTGAAAATTTTGTGAATTTTAGCACTCTATACTTGACATTGCTAAAAAGTGATGTATAATAAGAATGTAAAAAGAAATAAATACTTTTTACATGTGCTACCGAAGAGGTGTCAACACATAAAAATAAGAAAGGAAGATGATTATTATGATGATGATACCAAGAAAGAGAAACAATTTTGATTTATTTGATGAAATGTTTAATGACCCATTTTTTACAAGAGGTGAAAGCAAATTAATGAAAACAGATATCAAAGAAAAAGGAGACAAATATTTATTAGAAGTAGATTTACCAGGATATGAAAAAGAAGACATAAAAATAGAAATGGAAGATGGATATTTAACAATACATGCAAGTATGAACAAAAATATAGAAGAAAATGATAAGGGAAGTAAATATGTTCATAAAGAAAGATATGTAGGTGAATGTTCAAGAAGTTTCTACGTAGGAGAAGATATAAGTGAAGAAGATATCAAGGCTAGCTTTAAAAATGGAACATTAAAACTAGAATTACCTAAAAAAGAAGCTAAAAATATAGACAATAAAAAATATATTGAAATAGAATAATAAAAAAGGATTTTGGAGCTCATCTCCAAAATCTTTTTTCATATCCATTCACCATATTTTTTAATATAAAATTTTTTCGCAATTAATGCTAAAATACAATATACAAAAGTAACCAGAAAAATAAATAAAATATAAGTAAAGGCTAAAGGAACAAGACCTATTAAATTTCCAAGAGGAGTAAAAGGAACAATTAGTCCAATAATTATTAAAGAAAATGAAGAAAGATAAACTAATTTGTGTGCATTACTCTGTACAAATGGAATTTTTGCAGTTCTTATAATATGCATCCCTATTAGATTAGATACTATACTATAACAAAACCAAACTGTTTGAAAGGTTGCTGCTTCTCTAATTCCGAAAAAAAACCAAAGAGAAGCGAACACAATTAAATCAAACAATGAACTTAAAGGTCCCATATAGAACATGAAATCTTTTAAACTCTTTATACTAAAATTTTTTGGTTTTGTGACGAGTTCTTTATCTACATTATCAAATGGAAGTGTCATTTGTCCAAAATCATAAAGTAAACTTTCAACAAGTAATTGAATAGGAGTTTCTGGTAAAAATGGTAAAGCAATACTTGCAACTATAACTGATAACACTTCACCAAAGTTGAAACTTGTTGCAAGCTTAATATATTTCATTAAGTTGACAAATGTCTTTCTACCTTCATTGACACCTGACAAAAGTACATTTAAATCTTTTTCTAAAAGTATAATATCTGCAGATTCTTTTGCTATGTCAACAGCTGTATCAACAGAGATACCGACATCTGAATTAGTAAGAGAGGGGCTATCATTTATTCCATCGCCCATATATCCAACGACATTTCCAGCTTCTTTTAACAATCTAATTATACGAGATTTTTGAATAGGAGACAATTTTGCAAAAATATTTGTTTTTTTCAATAATCTCTGTACAGCAAAATCTGATAATTTATCTAATTCACTACCTAAAACAATTTTTTTTGAATTAATGTTAACTCGAGAACAAACACTTTTTGTTACTTCTGCATTATCTCCTGTTAAGACAATAACGCGAATCCCAGATTTATTAAGTTGTTCAATAGATTCTTTAGCACTTTCTTTAGGTGGATCTAAGAAACCTATAAACCCCATTAATACCATACTTTTTTCATTTGATATATCAAAATGACTAATAGCATGAATATCATTTTTTTGACATACTGCAACTACTCTTAAACCTTCCTTATTTAGATTTTTACTTATCTTTTTAATATTTTCTTTAATTTCTTTAGTTAAATTAGACACCACACCTTGATAATCAACAAAACTGCAAATAGAAAGAATTTCTTCCACCGCACCTTTAGTTATCATTTGTCTCTTATTTTGTTTATCTTGGACAATTACAGATAAACGTCTTCGAGAAAAATCAAAAGGTATTTCATCTATTTTTTCATAGCCATTTATTAATTCAAGCATATTATATTCTTTACCTCTTTTGATAATGGCTTCATCAATATTACCTTTTAAACCAGTCTGAAAATAAGCATTCAAAAATGCGTGTTTAAGTACACGAATATCTTCATTTCCATATATATCTAAATATTTTTCCAAAACAATTTTATCTTCTGTTAAAGTCCCGGTCTTATCAGTACATAAAATATTCATAGCCCCAAAATTTTGAATTGAGTCTAATTTTTTTACAATAGTCTTTTTCTTAGACATTCTTATAGCACCTTTTGACAAGCAAGAAGATAAAATCACTGGAAGTAGCAGTGGAGTAATAGTAATAGCAATTGCAACCGCAAAAGTAAATGCAGTTACTATACTATGTTTCCAAGCATTTAAGATAAAGACGATTGGAATTATTATAAGCATAAAATGTATTAAAAGTTTACTAATACTTTCTATATCTTTTTGTGATGCAGTTTTAGGCTTTCCAGAACTAATAGTATGGGCAATTTTTCCAAAATAGGTAGAATCACCAGTCTTTATTACAACTCCTTTTGCACTTCCAGATATAACATTTGTACCCATAAAGCAAATTGTATCTAAGTCAGAAATACCATTTATATCATTCAAACTAATTTCAGAATTTTCAACTTTTTTGACAGCATCAGATTCACCTGTAAGTGTGGACTGTCCAACATATAAATCTTTAGATTCAATTATTCTTAAATCTCCAGGTATCATACTTCCAGCAGATAAATTTACAATATCACCAACAACAAGATTCTTAACATTGATATTTACTTCCTGATTATTTCTAATGACGCTACAAGTTGTTGCAACTAATTCTTTTAATTCTTCAGCAGCCTTATTGGAACGAAATTCTTCAAAAAAATCAAGAAAAGTACTAGCAATGATTAAAACAGCTATAACAATAATATTTGCATAGCTTGGAACTTCTGGTAAAATTACATCAGTATAAAAAAGAACAACGATTATACCAATTAGAATACTATTAAATGGACTAAAAAGACTTTCGAAAAGATAATGATACCATTTTTTAGCTTTAAGCTGTTTTATTTCATTAGTTCCATATTTTTGAGTTAGTGTATTAACTTCATCTGAGGATAAGCCAGAATTTTTGATGTTATATTTTTTTATGAAATCTTCTTTAGGTAGAACACAGTCATTTCCATACAATTTAGATATCAAAATATCTTCTTTTAATTTTTCAGTTTGGTTTGCCATTTAATTTCATCTCCATTTTTTATAATATAGTTTGTAGATAAAAATATTCCACAAAATTATTTGCACTTTAAGTTTAAGATTGTTTACTTTTTAAATGTGAATATAGCATTAAATATTTTAACCATTTAATGTAAAAAAATTCGTATTGATTAATATTTAATTTAATGATATTATATAAATGCAAAAGAGGAACATTGGGGACACGCCAAATCGTTCCTAATTTGATAAGATAATTAATATAATTTAAATAAATTAAGTTAAGAAATAATTTTATTAAAAGTTAGGAACAACGCGTGATATGGCCATATTTTCCAAAATTGGGAACGATTTGGCGTGTCCCCAATGTTCCCAAAGGAGATGTTTTATGAAGAAAAAATATATTATAAGATTTATAATTTTTATTGTTATAGTATTTGCATTGGTTTTAGCAATATTAAATTCTTCTGAAAAAACACAATATATGAATACATTGGATTATAAAATAGAATTGTCTGAAAATTCAGAAATGATAGTTACTGAAATTTGGGATATGTATATAAATAGAACAAATACCATATTTAGAGATATAGAATTGTCTAAAAAATATGGAAGTATAGAAAATGTAAATGTAGTAGATTTAGATACTGGAAATAGTTTAAATCAAATAAATACTGAAGAATATCATGTTCCGACAGATTCTTTTTATGCTCTAGAAATTAGCAGAAATAAATTTGAAATAGCTTGGGGAACAGGATTAGAGAACAGCTTTGGAAGAAAAAGATATCAAATCACTTATAAGATATCAAATATTATAAATAATTATACTGATTGTCAAGAATGGTATTGGCAACTTTTGGGTGAAGGAGAAAATGCAGTGCCAGTAAATAAAGTTACAGGTACAGTTATCTTACCAAAAGATGTAGAAAACATTAATAACTTAAGAGTTTGGGGACATGGACCAACCAATGGAAATATTGAAAAAACAAGTAACAAAGAAATAAAATTTGAAATAGATAAATTAACTCCAGGTGCAATGCTTGAATTAAGAATAGTTACAGGAGAACAAATTTTTAATGTACAAAATGAAAATAATTTATATAATTATCGATATTTAGATAGAATTATACAAGAAGAAACTGATTGGGCAAATGAAACAAATGAAAAAGCACAAAACACGAAGATATTTTTCGGAATAATAGGATTAATTTATTTAGTTTTTATAATAAGATATATTATTAAAACGATAAGATATATAAAAATAAATAAAAAAGAAAATGATGGTATTAGAAAAAGCCAAATAAAATATTATAGAGATATTCCAAGAGAGAATGAATCAACACCTAATGAAGCAAGTTATTTATATAATTATAATAAAAAGAGCTTAAGTAATTCATCTGTTCAATATAATATGGTCTCTGCAACAATATTAGATTTATGCTTGAAGAAAATAATAAGCTTAAGAGAAGAAAATGAAAAAATATACATAAAAATACTTAATTATAAACCTCAAGATTTAAAAGCAGATGAAATGGAGATTTTTAAGATATTAAAAGCAGTTGGAAAAAATAATGAAGAATTTGAGATAGGTGAACTAAATAAATATGCTAAGAAAGAATATTACAAATATAGTACTTGTATAAATAATACAGTTAATTTTGCAAGAAATAATTTATATAGACTAAAATTAATAAATAAAAGAGAAGAAAAAGAATATGCAAGTTCTGATAATGCAGATTTTAAATTAAAAATGCTATTAGGTATATACATAATATTAATAATTATAGCTATATGTATGCATATACCAATATTTAAAGTAGCGGCAGCAGCAAACTTTGGAATTTCATTCCAATCAAATTTCATATTTTACATGTTAGGACTACTTCCTTTGATAATATTAATGACTGTTTCATTAAAATTACAAGCAAAAATTAAAGACAAAATAGCAGTGCTAACACAAGATGGAGCAGACGAAAAGGCAAAATGGAAGGGATTAGCAAACTATATGAATGATTTTTCAAAGATAGATGAAAAAGAGGTACCAGAATTAGTTATATGGGAAAAATATTTGGTATATGCAACAGCATTTGGAATAGCAGATAAAGCTATAGAACAGATGAAGGCAAAATATCCAAAAGTATTTGTACAAGAAAAATGGGATGATGAAAAAATGACAAATGAGTATCCAATAATCCATTTTGTATCAAATCCAGTTTATGTAACATACAACAATTTTAACCCTATAACAAATATAAGCTCAAATGTGAAAACAGCCTATAAAACGTCAATGACAGAAATAGCAGCACATTCATCATCAAGTGGCTCTGGTGGTGGTGGTGGATTCTCAGGAGGCGGAGGCCGGAGGAGGTGGCCGGAGGCCGGAATGGGAGGCAGATAGCTCAACAATATCTTAAAACAAGGAGTTTATATGAATTTATTTGAAAAAATATTTAAAGCCATAAAATCATTCTGCAAAAAAGTTGATTTACGACCTATAGTAATGGTAAATAATAAAGAATGGGAAAAATTTAATAAAAATTAAAAACATAAACAGACCTATTAATAGATGGATGGGAAAATCAATAAGCTTTTGAACATCATAAATCTTCAATTATGAAAGAAATAGCAGATTTAAGAGATAAATGCAAATATAATATGAGCTTTACAGGCACAAATGACTTTGCAGGTTCAGGCTTTAAAAGTTTAATAGACGAATTATTAAATAAGTTGTCGCTATGATTAAATGAAAGGTTAAAAGGTGATGTTTATGAAAAAAGGATTGAAAATATTGTTTATCATTATAGGAATTATAATTGTTTTAGGTATTGTATTTTTTGTAGTAGATTATAACAGAGTACAGAAACAAGAAAAACCTATTTTCTGCATACAAAATCCAGCAGGAATTATTAATGACGGAGGAACAATAGAATTTTTTGGATTAGGATATAAGGTAATTGATTTTCATACATTAGCAGGATATGATGACATTAAGATAGGTAGTTGGTTTACGGATTATAATGACTTTGACGAAGAAATGAAAGAATATGAAAAAAGGTTTGAAGAAGTGTTGAGACAAAATGAAGATACTATTGGAGATGTATTTAATGCTAAAATAAAGGAAATAAGAGAAAATAACGGAATAACAACAATTTTAATAGAAGGACTAGAGACTAATGATATAAATCATAGAGGAGACTTTGATTTTTCTATTGATAATGACACAGAATTACTATGGAACAACACAAAAATTGAAATATCGGATCTAAAGGAAGGTCAAAATGTTTCAATAACTTCAACAGGAGAGGTTTTAGAAAGCTATCCTGCACAATTAACTGAAGTAACAAAAATTATTGTGTTAGAAGATGAATTATAATAACAAATTACAGTTTATATCTTGATACCGTAAACCAGATTTTAGTCGAAGATCGGAAATCTGATGGCTATTAATTAAGAATACATTAAAAAGAAATCTAATAAAAATTTAGGTTTCTTTTTAAAATACTGAACCAATTAATCAAATGTAGGGAAAAAATTTAATTTATACTACAATTTACAAAAAATACTACACAAACTAAAAAAGTATGATAAAATATTTTAGAATTAACAAATTAATAAATTTGCTAAAAATAATATATATAAAAAAATTAAAGGGAGGAATAAAAATGTCAGGACACAGTAAATGGCACAACATAAAATTTTCTATCCTTGGAGCCTCAACGGTGGGGTAATTCTAAAAAGTGCTTTCGGAGCAATTTTGGAGCAATGAAATTCATAAAAATCCATAAAAACGAGAAAAAAGTGTAAAAAATAGATAAAAATATAGTCAATTTTGGAGTAAAAATATTTCCCTATTGGCTATATTTTTTGTAAAAAAACCCCAATATTTATAAATTCAAAAGTGTATTTTTTATTGAGAATAGTGGAAATTTAGTTTTTTAATATACAACTAAGAGTTGTATGAATTTTAGAATAAAAAACATATAAATTTAACAAAAAAATGTTTGTTTTAAATAAAGAGGATTTGTAAAAAAATTATTAATATTTCAATTTTAAATCCAAAATAGTTAAAAAATTTGAGTTAAAAACATAGAAAACAAGCATTATTTGTACAAATATAAGGCAAAATAGTTGAAATAGAGGGGTACTGTTTTTATATTTTAAAAATATAAAAAATGCTAAAATTCTTTAATATAAAGAAATTGACGAGTTTTGATAAAAATGTATACTAATAAAAATAGAGGTTTAACTTCTCATATTAAAACAAAAAATAAGTGGAATTAAATAAGTAAATTGTTAATACAAAAATATAAAGTTATTCAAAACTATATGATATGGTGTAAAAATACACCATAAATTAT
>CAJFQT010000027.1 GCA_904419095.1 uncultured Clostridia bacterium
GCTTGCTAGTTAATTCTTTAGGTATTAAATTATTTTTTATTGCATCCGTGTGTATTCTATAGTTAACTTTTGCTAAATCTCTCTTTGCATTCCATCCTAGTTCTTTTTGTTCTTCTTGCTTTAATCTTTCAAATTCTTTGATTAAATATATTTTAAATTTTGGACTAATCCACATTCCAAACTCAAAAGCTATATCTTTATGTGCATAAGTCCCTCCATATCTTCCTGTTTTCGCAACTATCCCAATTGCATTTGTTTTATTTGACCACTCTTTAACGCTTATTTTGTAACTATTTAAACCTGCTTGACTTTTAATTATGGCGAATTCGCCATAATTAAAATTAGGATTATGCAGTTCTTCCCATATACCTAAAAATTCGATTGTATTTCTATTTCGTAACCAATCAGAAATAAAAAATTCACCATCCTTTGATCTTAGCATATCTGTCAGAGATATGTAATCTTCATTACCTTTATTATAATAGTTTATTTTTGTATCTAATACTTCAAAATTTTTCATAATAACACATCCTTTTGTTAATTTTATCAAACATTTGTTTTGCTGTCAATAGGATAAACTTACTTTTTCATAAAAATAAAGCATATGATTATAAACCATCATATACTTTATTTTTTATTTACTTCTATTTCAAAATTTTTAAGCGACATAACCCACTTAACATTAAATTTTCTACTATTTATAATATTTTTCATTTGGTCTTTGTGTTTCGTGGAGATATTTTCAAAATGTTCTTTCTCGTTACTACAAAATATTCTACCTATTTATTCTTCAACTTCTTCAAATTGACTATTATACAAATCAGCATAAAATCCATTTTTAGCAAGTAATTCATCATGAGTTCCTTGTTCTACAATATCGCCATGATTCATTACTAAAATTAAATCTGCATTTTTTATGGTTGATAATCTATGTGCAATAATAAAGCTTGTTCTACCCTTCATTAAATTGTCCATAGCATCTTGAATTTGTATTTCTGTTCTTGTATCAATAGAACTTGTAGCCTCATCTAGAATTAATATCTTTGGATTTGCAAGAATTACTCTGGCAATAGTTAATAATTGTTTTTGTCCTGCTGATATATTTGTTGATTCTTCATTAATTACTGAATTATATCCTTTTGGTAATGTTTTTATAAAGTGATGTACATGTGCTGCTTTTGCTGCTTGAATTACTTCATCATCTGTTGCGTCCTCTCTACTATATTTAATATTTTCTTTTACAGTTCCACCAAATAACCATGTATCTTGAAGAACCATACCAAACATTTTTCTTAATTCTCCTCTTTCGAAGTCTTTAATATTATGTCCGTCAACTAGAATTTCACCACTTGTTACATCATAAAATCTCATAAGTAATTTTACCATTGTTGTTTTTCCTGCTCCTGTTGGGCCAACAATAGCAATTTTTTGTCCTTCTTTAACTTTACTATTAAAATCTTTAATAATTGTTACATCTGGATTATATCCAAATTTTACGTGTTTAAATTCAACATTTCCTTTTAATTTAGATGTATCTATATTTCCTTTTGCTGTATCTATTTCTTCTGGTTGTTCTAAAAATTCAAAAATTCTTTCTGCTGCAGCAACCATTGATTGTAATGTGCTTGAAATTTGTGCAATTTGGTTTATTGGTTGTGTAAATTGTTTGTTGTATTGGATGAAACTTTGTATATTACCAACTGTAATTGTTCCTTTAATTGCTAAATATCCACCTGCAACTGCAACTCCTACATACCCAATATTTGAAATAAAGTTCATTACAGGATGCATTAGTCCTGATAAAAATTGAGATTTCCATGCAGATGTATATAGTTCATTATTTGCTTTTTCAAATTGTTTTGTTACTTTTTTCTCACCATTAAATACTTTAACAATATTTAGTCCTGCATAAATTTCTTCTACTTGACCATTTACATGACCTAAATAGTCTTGTTGTCTTTGGAAATATTTTTGTGACCTTCCAACTATTATTTTTACAAATATAGCTGCTACTGGTAATATTATCAAAGATATTAAAGTCATTTGCCAGCTTATTGAAAACATCATGACTAAAATACCTATAATTGTACAAATAGATGTAATAATTTGTGTAATACTTTGATTTAAGTTCATTCCTAATGTATCAATATCATTTGTAATTACTGATAAAACTTCACCGTGTGTTTTTGTGTCAAAATATTTCATTGGTAGCTTATTTATTTTTACTGCTATATCATTTCTTAATTTATATGTTATCTTTTGTGCAACTCCTGTCATTGTGAATCCTTGTATAAAAGAAAATATTGCACTAATTATATATAGTCCTATTAATGTAAGTGCTATCTGACCTATTTTTCCAAAATCTATTCCATTTCCACCAGATATTTTACCTACTATTCCATTAAATATTTCAGTTGTTGCATTACCTAAAATTTTAGGTCCTACTATTGTAAATATTGTACTTCCTATTGCAAATAATATTACTACAATAATTGCAATTTTATATTTTGATAAATATGAGTTAATTAGCTTTTTGGTTGTTTTCTTAAAATCTTTTGGTTTTTGAACTTCTCCTTGACCTCTTCTCATAGGTCCACCCATTGGTCCTGGCATACTATTTACCTCCTTTCTCACCTTCACCTAGCTCTTCTGCAGACAATTGTGAAAGTGCAATTTGTCTATATGTTTCATTATTTTTCATTAATTCTTCATGAGTTCCTATTCCTACTACTTTTCCTTCTTCTAGCACTATAATTTGATTTGCATTTAGAACTGTGCTGATTCTTTGTGCTACTATGATTACAGTTTTGTCTTTAGTCTTTTCTGATAATGCTTCTCTTAACTTGCTATCTGTTTTAAAATCTAATGCTGAAAAACTATCATCAAATACAAATATTTCTGGGTCTTTTGCGATAGCTCTAGCTATTGATAAACGTTGTTTTTGACCCCCTGAAACATTTCCTCCACCTTGAGCAATTGGATCTTTATATTTGTTTTCCTTTTCTTCGATAAATTCTGTTGCCTGTGCAATTCTTGCAGCTTCAACCATTTGCTCATCTGACATATTATCATCAGCATATTTTATATTAGATTCAATTGTTCCTGAGAATAGGACACCTTTTTGTGGTACAAATCCAATTTTATCTCTTAATTCTGTTTGAGATACATCTTTTATATTAACACCATCTATACATAGTTCTCCTTCTGTTACATCATAAAATCTAGGTATTAAATTAACTACTGTAGATTTTCCACTTCCTGTACTTCCTATAATTGCTGTTGTTTCTCCTGGTTTAGCTGTGAAATTGATATCCTCTAATATTTCTGTATCTGCATCAGGATATCTGAATGAAACATTTTTGAATTCTACTAATCCTTTCTTTTCTGGATTTAGTTTTTTTGTTTCTTTTTTATCTTTAATGCTTGGTTCTGTTTCAATAACTTCATTAATACGTCTTGCTGATACTGATGCTCTTGGAAGCATAATTGATATCATTGAAATCATTAAGAACGCCATTACTATTTGCATTGTGTATTGGATGAATGCCATCATATCTCCTACTTGCATTATTCCTTGGTCAACATTATGACCTCCAACCCATACAATTAAAATTGTAATTGAGTTCATTATAAACATTAATAGTGGCATCATCATTGACATTGCTCTGTTTACAAAAATATTTGCTTTTGTTAAATCTTTATTTGCTGTGTCAAATCTTTCTTCCTCTTTCTTTTCTTTGTTAAATGCTCTTATTACAGATAGTCCTGTCAATATTTCTCTTGATACTCCATTTAATTTGTCTACTAAATCTTGTAATTTTCTGAATCTTGGCATTACTAACATAAATAATGTTCCAATTACGGCAAATATTGCTACTATTGCTATACCAATTATCCATGCCATTGAGTGGTCTGTACTTGTTAACACTTTTACAAATCCTCCAATACCAATAATTGGAGCATATACTACTACTCTAAATAATAATGTTATTAACATTTGAATTTGTTGAACATCATTTGTGCTACGTGTTATTAAAGATGCTGTTGAAAATTGATTTAATTCTGCATTTGAAAAACTTAGGACTTTTTTAAATACATTTTCTCTTAAAGTTTTTCCTAGTTTCGCTGCTACTCTAGATGATAAGAACATTATTGTAACTGCTGAAACCATACTAATTAGAGCTATTCCAAGCATTTGCATACCTGTCATGAAAATATAGTCGTTTTGTAATTTATCAGTATCGACTCCTAAATCTTTATATAGGCTCTTTATTGATGTTATTGCAGCTTGCTCTTTAATTGAATCTGACATTTCATCAAATTGTTTTGTAAATTCGCTTAAAATTTGATTTCTGTCTTCTTGTGACATTTGTGAAATAAGCTGAATTAAAGTCATACCTTCCATATAACTTTTTTGTGGTTCTTGAACATTTTCTAACATTTTACTTTTTATTTGATTTGAAGTTTCTTCATTTTTTAAAGTTTCTACTTCTATAATTGGATTAACTAATATATCTTCTAGTTGTCCCATTTCTTCTTCATTTATATCTTTTAAAACATAAATTGAATATGGTTCTATTTCATAATCTTTTCCAAAATATTTGTCAATAATTTTTTCTTGACTACTTGTTTCTTCATTTCCAATTAATTCATATGATTCAAGAATTTTATCGTCTTCTTCTGAAATAATTAGAATTGTATCCATATCTTCTTTAGAAATAATTTTTGGCACTGAACTGTCTATACCACCTGCTTGTATTCCGTCATTTACAATTTTTGATGTGTAGTCTGGTAGTGCTAAATCAGCTGCTGCTTGTATACAAAGTAAAATTATTATAAATAGTACAGATACCCATGATTTTTTTAGGTTTTTTAAAACTTTTAGCATTTTTATCTCCTTTCTTTTTCATTTTTATTATTTTATTTAAGAATTACATATAGTGTACCCATTGAAATTAAAATTCATCAAAAATAAAGGCACTATATTAGTATATATGACATAGTGTCATTTTGTCAATGTTTCTTTTGTAAATTTTTTGTGAATTATATTATGTTCGTTTAAAAATTTTTTATTTAATATAATAAGAAATGTAACGAAACTACATAAGTAAAGCTAACGCGGGTCTTTTTATAGTTAACCTTTCTTGTTGTATACGGAAAATCCATATAGAGTAAAGATAAAAGTCGATTTTTCTTCTACAATAAAGAAAAGACCCGAAGGTCTAATCTTTATTGTTTACATTTTTCTAAATACTCCTGCTACTTTTCCTAAAATTTCACAGTTTGGTACTATTATTGGATCCATTGTGCTATTTTCTGGTTGTAAACGTATATGGTCTTTCTCTTTATAAAATGTTTTTACTGTTGCTTCGTCTTCAATTAAAGCTACTACGATTTCTCCATTATTTGCTGAGCTTTGTTTTTTTACTAATATGTAATCACCATCTAAAATTCCTGCTTCAATCATACTTTCTCCTCTAACTGTAAGCATAAAACAGTCTGAGTTTCCAACAAAGTCGATTGGTATAGGAAATGTATCTGTGATATTTTCTACTGCTAAAATTGGAGCACCTGCTGTAATTTTTCCTACTACCGGTACTTCTACTAATTCCTTTTGAGTGTAGAAATCTTTGCTTGATGTATCTTTTACTTCTCCTGAAGCTCCTTTTAGTAGCCTTAATGTTCTTCCTTTTTTATCTTTCTTTTTGATATATCCTTTTTCTTCTAATTTTGCTAGATACCCATGTACAGTTGCTGTTGAACTTAATCCTACTGCTTTTCCTATTTCTCTTACTGATGGTGGATATCCATCTGTCATTATTTGTTTTTCAATGAATTTTAGTATTGATTTTTCTCTCTTATTTAATTCCATTTTCTTTTTTGGCATTAGTACCACTCCATTTCTCATTTTTTCATATCTTATCATACAAACAAAAAAATGTCAAACATATTTTTGATTTATTTTTTATTATTCTATGTTTTTTGAAATTTAATTTTCTATAACATATTTCAAAAATTTAATAAATGAAAAACAGCATTATATGTGAAAATTTTTCATATATAATGCTGTTTTAGTACAATTTTGAAGCTTGAAGGATTTAAATAGATGCAAATTCCAATATAGCATCTCTTAATTTTTTAAAAAAGTCAGAATAAGTAGAATTTTTTAGTGTTTTATCACTTAATTCTAATATTCTTTTTTCTGTTGTCTTTAATGCTTCATAAAAAATAATTGCATCTTTTATTTTTTTACCTCTTAAGTAAAAGTCAAATTCTACTTTTTTTACGTCAGTACTACAAATGCTAATAGTATCCTCTTCGTCAAACTTGATTTCAGTATCTCCCAATACTCCTTTAAAAACGTGCTCATCTAGGTAATTTTCTTTTCGTTCTGCTAAATATAGCATGTTGTTAAAAAGTATTTGGTTTGTAGTTTCCTTCAATCGATTAAACTCATCAACTGTATCTACTAGATTTCCTCTTGCAATCCGATATTTTACCATTTGTTCTGATTCGTAGTTATTATTCATTTGACCTTTCCTTTCTCTTCTTTCTGTGTAACTTTTTTTACCTGTTTCTTCACAATTGCACATCCTAATCCTCCTTATTGAATTCAATAATTTACAAATTTCAAACTAGCTACATTGCTTTCTTCTATAGTATAGCAAGTTTCTAACCAAAAGTCAATTTATGTAAATTATTTTTGCTTCTTGGAATTTAATTCATTGTACTTCAATCCCTAAAATAGGGATTTTGAGGTCCGTCCCTCAATCCCTATTTTAAATAAATACTTGGGTCAACTGCTACAGAGTCTTTTAATATTTCAAAATGTAAATGCGGTTCATCAGCTATTTCAAATGCTGCTGTATTTCCTACTGTACCTAATGATTGACCTTTTTCTACATTTTCTCCTTCTACTACAAATTCTGATGTTAGTAAGTTAGAATATACTGTTTGAAAACCATTTTGATGTTCTATTACTATTGTTAAACCATATCTTGGGTCATTTTTTATGCTTTTTACCATTCCAGCTTCTGCTGCTTTTACTACTGTTGTTTTTTCTGCTTTTATGTCTATTCCTGTATGTGTCGTCCACTCCTCTAATGTGTTTGAATATATTAAATTATCTTGTGCAAATTCTTTTACTATTTCTCCTTCTACTGGTTTTGAAAAGCTTATTTCTGCTTGCTTAGTTTCAGATTTATTGGCATTTGAATCAGAGCTTGTATTATTATTTGAATTACTTGAATTGTTTGAATTCTGTGTGCTTGAGTTTGTATTACTTGCATTAGAAGTAGAATCTGAACTTGTATTTGTATTTGTACTTATTGCTGTATTATTTGTTGCATTACTTGTCGTATTCTCTGTCATATTAGTAAAATTAGTGTTACTTGTACTATTTAGTTCATTACTTGCTTCATTTACTGTCTTTCCCATTTCTGTAGAAACGCTTGTCGTATTGTTTGAATTATTGTTACTATTTTGCATTAAATCTGCAAATTGCTCACTACTTAAAGATTCTTCTTTTACTTTATCATTTAAACTTTTACTATATATTAAAAGTCCTAACACTATAATTGCTAATATCCCAACACCAATACTTGCATATTTAATAATTTTCATATTCATATCATCATCTAAAAATCCTCTATTTCTTCTCATAAAATCCTCCTCCATATTTTTTTGTTATTTAAATTATTTCCCTATTTTTGAAATTTATACTTATTTTTACCAAAAAAGAAGATATATTTTTATATCTTCTTAACATCATACAATATCATTAACTTCCTTAATTTCTACATCTGTATAGAAATGATGAATTATCTCTTCTGCAGTACTCCCTTGTTTTGCCATACTATCAGCTCCTGTTTGACTCATTCCAACTCCATGGCCATATCCTTTAACAGAAAATTTGATATTTCCATTTTCCTGAGCAATTGTAAAATTTGCAGATCTTAATCCAAGGAGAGTTCTTGTTTCCACTCCTGACAAATTATGATTTCCAAATTTTACTGTTTTTACCCTATCTCCATTTGTATATTCTAATATTTTTATATCTTCGATATTTGAAAAATCTATAGTTATATCAGCATACTTAGTTTTTAATTTATCAATTAACTCTTGCCCTGATAAAATAACTTCTGATGCATACTGAGTATACGCATCCTCTCCTGATGTTTCGACAGTTTGAAGATACGGATATCCACTTCCTCCCCATACATTTACAGGCTCCTCAGTTTTTCCTCCACTATTTGAATGGAAAAAAGCATTTATTGGCTCATTTTGATATGTGATTATTTTTTCTTTTGTACTATTTACTGCATCCTCAATCTTTTTCCAATTACTCTCTCTTAAATTCTCATCCCATCTTGCTAATCTATCTTCTTTACTAATCCAAGCCTGACAACAGCTTGAAGAATCACAAATATCTGCATTTTCATGTTTCCTATTATTTATTTTATAAATAGTATATGTTCTAGCAACAATAGCCTGAGCTTTCAAAGCCTCTATATCAAAATCAGCTGGCATTTCAGCAGAAACTACATTGCATAAATAACTATCAATTGCAACATCTTCTACAACTCCTGTTTCCAAATGCAAAAGTTTGATTGTTCCATATTTTTCATAATTATACGGTTCTTCACTACTTTCTTCATTACTTATTTCTATATCATTAACAACATTATCATTAGTAGTAGTAACCTCTTTATCTTTTTTAGTAAATAAAATAGGAAGAATAAAACAAACAAAAATAAATCCAAAAAAATATATTAAAATTTTTTTCATTCCAATCTTCACTTTCTAATTAAACTATATTTTTTATTTTTAAATTCAAACTTTCTCATCTACTTTTCACTTTATTTTATCTAATTATATATTTCTCTTATATTGTAGATTTAGCTTAATTACCTATTACTCACTACTAGAAGACAAATATAACTATGAATTTAACTATAATTTTTCAACTAGCTTTGCCTATTAACTTATATCTTAGTTTCTGCAAAACACGTTTCTCAATTCTAGAAACCTGCACTTGGCTAATTCCTAAAATATTAGCAACTTGTGACTGAGTTTTTTCTTTAAAAAATCTTAAAAGAATAATTTCCCTATCTTTTTTATCTAAACCTTCAATTAACTCTTTAACAACAATTTTATTAGTAATTAACTCTTCCTCATCTTTTCCAGTAGAAATCCTCTCAATTAAACCAATATTTTTGTCTCCATTATCTTTAGTCTTATTGCCCTCTATTGATTCTATAGGTAATCCAGACTCCAAAGCAATTGCCACATCCTCTTTAGAAACCTTAAGCAGTTTTGCTATTTCTGGAACAGTAATTTCTTTACCCTTATTTAATAAATACTGCCTTTGCAATTCTTTTATTTTTACATATAGTTCCTTAATACTTCTACTAACCTTAATTGGTCCATCATCTCTGATAAATCTTTTTATTTCTCCAAGTATATATGGAACAGTATATGTAGAAAGTTTAACCTCAAAACTTGTATCAAACCTTTTAATAGACTTAATAAATCCCAAGCATCCAACTTGATATAAATCTTGCAATTCATAGCCTCTATTAGAAAATCTTTTAACAATGCTCCATATTAAACCACTATTCTGCCTAATTAATCTATCAAGTTCGAATCTATCACCATCTTGAGCTCTTTTTATAGACTGATTATCATTTTCATACATAATATTAACCCCTAATTAATCTTTTGTAATAAAATCCATTTCTTCAACATCATTTTCTATTTCATCTTCTTTTTTTATTTTCTTACTCATAGTTACTTTAGTTCCTAATCCTACAACAGACTCTATTTCCATACTATCCATAAAACTTTCCATAATAGTAAATCCCATACCAGATCTTTCCAAATTTGGTTTTGTTGTATACAAAGGTTCTTTAGCCATTTCTATGTTTTCAATTCCTTTTCCATGATCTGATATTTCTATAATAACTTCATTGTCCTTTAATTTTGCAGACATTTTTACAATTCCAATTCTATTTTCATATGCATGAATGATACAATTAGTAACAGCTTCTGAAACAGCTGTTTTTATATCTGCTAGTTCCTCTATTGTTGGATCTAATTGAGCAGCAAAAGCTGCTATTGTAATTCTTGCAAATGATTCGTTTGAAGACTTACTAATAAACTCTAAATTCATTTCATTATCAATATGATCTTTCATAATTTATGCTGTGCCAATCTTTTTTAGCACATCCTCCTTTTCTTATTTCTCACAAAACTCACTATTGCAATGCACTTTCTTGTAAGTCTATAACAGGTATAAGTTTCAAAATTCCACTCATATCAAAAATTTTCTGAACACTTGGAGTTAAATTAGTAACATCTAATTCCGCCCCAAGCATATTTGCAAACTTATATCTACCTATAATAAAACCTATTCCTGCACTGTCCATGAAAGTAACACTATCAAAGTCAAATACAACCTTTTTAGGCATATATCTTTCAATTTCATAATCTGCACTCCTCCTCATCTTTTGAACACTATAATCATCAATTTCTTCCGAAATCTTAAAAACAAGTAGCTTGTCCTTTTCATAGAACCTAATATCCATACAAATCTTCCCTTCTTCATCATTTGATGATATTAATTAAATATATTATAAGACTATTTACATTATTTTCCAATAGCAAAAAAGAAGAAGTTTTGTCGAAATATAAGAACTTTTCGACAAACTTCTTCTTTTCACTTAAGATAACTTTTGCTGGCAATTAACTCCAAGTTTAGGCACAAACAAATTTACAAAACTAATTTTCTATTCATCCTCCATCTGATCATACTCAAACTCATAAGTAGTCTCAACTTTACTTTCGGGCTTTTTCACATCTTTTTTTACAACATTCTCCTTACTACTGTTTTCCTTAATCTGATTAATAATTTCATCTGTTTGTTCCTTCTTACACTTCATATGTTTATTCATCATACAATTTACTTTTTCCATCAAATCAGGAACATAATCAAGCAACTTATCCACACAAGAAGAATGATTAACAGGCATCAATCTAACATTATCTTCAGTAATAACTAAAAAAGCAACTGGATTAATAGAAACTCCTGCACCTGCACCTCCACCAAAAGGTAATCTATACTGGATTGCCTCCTCTTTATCCACCTTTTTATACTCATCAACTGTTTCACCTTTAAATTCACTACCACCTGCTGCAAAGCCAAAAGACACTTTTGAAATTGGAATAATAACAATATTATTTGAAGTCTCAATTGGTTCTCCTATAATAGTATTTACATCTATCATATCTTGAATGCTATTCATAGCTGTAGTCATAAGGCCTTCTATTGGATGTTCGCTCATAACTTTCACCTTTCCTTTCTTTTCTTAACATACATATTGTATCTATAATATGTATCAGTTTTATTTCAAATATACCTTCAAATTGGAAATTAAAAATATTTTTATCAATAAAAAGAGGTTGTATTTTAAACTTTGATGAATATATTTTTTCCAAATATTTTTTAAAAAATAAAGTTATAAAAGTACTCAAAATAGGAATTAAAAAAGCTGTAAAAGCTGCATTTTCTGTTCCTAGCTCAATGTATAGCTTAACATCTTTAATGTTAAAGTTTATTTTTTTTGCTATATTTAACATTTTTCTATCAATATCATTTTCATTGTTAATAATCTCTTTGTTTAGTTTCTCTATCCTACTTTTATATTTTTTCTTTAAAGCTAATTTTCGTAATTTTTCTTCATCTATGGGGATTTTTACTATATGTATCTTTTCAAAAACATATATATAAATAAAAATTTTATAATTTGAATCTATATATTTACCTCTAATTTTTTTGGAGCTAATTCTAAAATTATCTACTTTTACTTCAATTTTCAATGTTAATATAGATAAAACTAGAAATAGAAAAGTGAGCATAATAAAAAGAAAAACCAATATTTTCACCTCTTTTCGGTTTAATATTAGTTTTTCCTTTTTTTCTTATTTTAAACAAATTTTACTTTAAAGTTTTGAGATTAACTTATCTTTTTTCTTTTTTCTACATATATATCTCCAAATAGTTCTTCTTGATTTGTTTGAACTTTATCTCTTCTCGATAACTCAAGAAGTCCACTAAAAGCTGTTACAACTTCTTGTTTATCTCTTGATTTTAGAGAAAATAATTTGTTAAATATAAATCTTTTTTGCTTTATTAAAACTTTAAACATTTCTTTTACTTTATCTGCTACTGTGTAATTCTCAACAAGTGCAATTTTTTCGATATTTTTCGCATCTTTATTTAATCTAACACTAGTTCTTTCTACTAGATTTTGATATAAATCTGGTATAATTTTATTGTCATATTTTGTTTCTAATTCTTGTTTTGGCAATAATATATTTTCTTGATGTTTAAATATTCTATTTGAATATATATTATATCTTTCTTTAAATACTTGGCTAATACTTTTATATTTTTTATATTCAATAATTCTTTTTATAAGTTCTTCTTCTGTAAGTTCTTCTTCTGCATCTTCTTGCTTTGGTAGTAAATTCTTTGATTTTAAATATAATAATGTTGATGCCATTACTAGAAACTCACTTGCTATTTCTAAATTCATTTTTTCCATTTCTTCTATATATTCAATATATTGGTCTGTTATTTGTGTTAGATTTATTTCTTCAATTTTCATTTTGTTTTTTTCAATAAGATATAATAATAAATCAATAGGTCCTTCAAAATTATCTATTTTTATTTCATATTTCTTAGTCTCTAATGTTAGTATTCCAGGCATTATTCAATCTCCTCCATTGCTTTATTTACACTTTCTAAGCTATAGCCTTTTTTTAATAAATATTGCTTAATTTCATCTGCTTCCATACTTGTGCTTTTTTTGTAGACTATATTATTTGCAGATTTTTGTTCATACTCTTTTAATTCTTCATAATTTTCTGAAATGTATTCTTCTATTTTGTCTTTTGAAATTCCTTTAGATAATAATTTATATCTTATTTCTCGTATTGACAAATTTTTTAAAATGCAAAATTGATTTACTGTTTTTTTAATATATTCATTATCATTAATATATCCTGCATCCTTTAAATATTCAATCACATCATCTAATAATTCTTCTTGCATTATTTTTCCAAATTTTGTCCTTACTTCGTTTTCAGTTCTTTTTTTATATAAAATATATTTTAAAACTTTCGTTTTTGCTTCATCAAATTCTTCTACTGTGTACATTAAATATAAAAACTTCCTTTCTAAATTAATGATTTAGAATATATTATTTAAATCTTTTTCCTTTGCCTTTTCTTTTTTCATCTTCAAAAGGTATATTATTGTTAAATGATTGATTTAAGTATTGATTACGTAGTTCTTCTTTACTTGAAAATGCTGGTTTAAATTCATATTCTTCTGAAGTATCATCATTTATATCTTCATTTTCAATATTATCATCAAATTCGTCTATGTTTTTACTCTTTTTCTTTTTTCTCTTTTTTCTTCCAGGTTCTTGATTCTCTTCAATTAAATCAGCCCCTGTATCTGTTTCTTGAGTTGTTAAGTCTCTATTAAACCAATCGTCTTTTTCTACATTGTCAAACTTATCTGTAATTTTTTGGTAAGAATTATCTTCGTCTTCATAGTCTCCGTCATCATCCATTCCTTGATAAGGAATTGCGTATTCTTCTGCTAATTTTTTATTTCTTCTACGTCTTAGAATTAGAATAATTGCAATTATTAGTATTACTACTACAACTATTACTATTGCTATAATTCTTCTATTTTGTTGCTCTTTTTCTAATTCTTGTTCTCTTGCTATTGCTTCTTCATCTACTAAACTTTTTGTTAATTTAATTTGGTATGCTGCTGTTTTATCGCCTGCTTCATTTGTTACCAATATTGTGATTAGGTTTTCTCCCTCTACAAGTCCTTCATTTCCTGTTATTTCAACTTTTGCATTTTCCTCAGATGCTGTTGCTGTTATATCTAGTTTATCTTTATCTCCAATAAGTTTAGCTGAATATTCGTATATTTCTGTTGAAAAAGAAGGATTTAGTTCAATGCCATCTATTTTTAGTTCTGTAAGTCCAAATACAGAATTACCATTAACTACTTCTGTATTTTCTTCTACTGCATTTTGCTCTTCTTGATTTTCTTCTTGATTATCTTCGTCCTCATTTTCTTCAGATTTTTCTCTAGTTACAGCTATTGTATATGTCTTTGTTGTTGTTCCATCAGGTGCTGTTACAATTACATTAAAAGAATTTGTACCTTCACTTAAATTTTTTGTTCCTGTCCCTGAAATTCTTTGTCCGCTCTGTCCAACATTTGCATATACTTCTATACTTGTTACTGAATTAGGCACTGTTACTGAATAAGATGTTCTATTTGGTGTAAAACCTGAAAAGTCATTTGGTCTTATTCCTAGATTTGATAAATTTGCATTACTTGATGGTGTGTTGTTTGTTGTAGTTGATGAGCCTGAAGAACTTCCTGTTGTTCCTCCATTAGTTGTTCCACTTGTGCCTCCACCAGTAGTTCCTGATGTTCCTGATCCATTACCTGAATTTTGATTGTTTCCAGATGATGTATTTCCACTACCTCCTGTAGAAGCACTTTGAACTGTAATTTGTGCTGATTGATTTACTGTTTGTGAATAATTAGAGCTGAAATCTGTAATATCACCTGTTAATGTTACTGTTGTATTTTGAGTTGCTACAAATGTTATACTAGCACTATGTGTTTCATTTCCCACACTACTAGTTTGACCAACTAAAGGTTGACTTTGTCCTCCTCCTGATAATGTTAAATTCCAAGCTCCAGCATTTACTGTTGCTGTTACTGTAACTGTTTGACCTGCTGTAACTGTTTGACTTCCTGAGATACTGGCAGATGCTGCATTAACTTTGTTTTGATTAAATATACAAAATGCAATAA
>CAJFQT010000028.1 GCA_904419095.1 uncultured Clostridia bacterium
AAAATAGGGAATTTGAAATAAAATCCAAATTCCATATTTTTTTATTTTTCGAAACATCCACCAATTAATTCCACTCCATCACAAAACCCATTCCTATAATACTTTTCATTCCAATAACAAATATAATCCATAAAATTCTTATCAAGTCTATCTAATTGATTTTTCACATACTTTTGATTCTGTTTAGGAACATTCTTTAAAATGTTTTCAGCAATCTCATCAAAATAAATATAATGTTTTCTATCTTCTTTAGTAAGTGTGCCTAAAACCATTTCTTCTCTAAAACTTAACCAATCTTTTAAAATATCATCATTATCTTCTCTAAAATTATTCATAATCTAAATCCTCCTAAAATTAAAATTTTTATTAATAAAATTATCTCTTACAAGAGCTTAAAATACGAGAACAAACGTACTATACAGATTGGGTAAAAATTGGGTAAAATCTTCTCAAAAAATGCCCTAAAAGTGCACAAATGTTCTGTAAAGTAAAACTCTTGCAAATATTGAAATACCAACAAAAACTCTAATTTTCACAAACTTACAAAAAGTGGCCAAGTCTCGCTCATAACCCGAAGGTCAAATATAAAATTCAAACTACTACAAGTAATAAAAAATTAAAAATCCAGGAGAACAACCAATAATAATTTTAACAAAAATAGACAACAAAAAAGTTCAGAATATCTATTCAAAACTTAATAATTCTCCAAAACCTACATTTATAAAAACACATTCAAAAATACCTATAATTTCTCAGCAACTTTAAAACCTAACTCCAAAATCTCTTTTTCCATTAATTCCTTAGAGCAATCATCAATTTTTCTTCTATCCGACTGAGTACTATCCAAAGTATCATCGCTATACAAAAATTTATAAACAGGAACACCCAAAAAATTGACTAACAGCTATTATTGAAGTATATTCCATCTCAACAACAATACGACCGTCATTCTTTCTTTTTTTCATATTTTAAAAATACTAATAACAAACAATATAACCAATAATATCACAATAAATTAATTACATAAATCAAAATCAAAAAAGTAACATACAAAAAAACTTTTATAAAACTTCAATAAAAAATCAACATATATTACTATTAAAACACCAATAAACAAATACACAAAAGCGCAAATGTCGAAAAAAGTCGATGAAAAATCCAACAAAAATCTCCAAAACTATTTACAAAATTCAAAAAACGTAATATACTATCACAAACTTTAAATCAAAAAATCGAAAAGCATCAAATCAAAAAATTAAATCAAAAAAATTTAAATCTAAAAAAATCCAATAATAATAAAAAACTAAAAAACAACCAGATACCACAAGTATCAGAAAGGAGAATATGTTAGCAATAACCAAAAGCATAGCACTACAAGGACTAAACGGATACCTAATATCAATACAAGTAGACATATCAGCAGGAATGCCATACTTCGAAATAGTACGGACTACCAGACACAAGTGTAAGAGAATCCAAAGAACGAGTAAAAACAGCAATAAAAAATTCAAACGCAGAATTCCTAAGCAGAAAAATAGTAGTAAACCTAGCACCAGCAAGCACAAGAAAAGAAGGATCAAGTCTAGACCTGGCAATAGCAATAGGAATATTAACAGCAAGTGGATACATAGACAAAACCAAAACAGAAAACACATTAGAAGAAACAATATTCATAGGAGAGCTATCTCTAAACGGTCATATAGAAAAAACAAACGGAATACTACCAATATGCATAGAAGCAAAAAAGCTAGGAATAAAAAGAATAATTTTACCAAAAGAAAACGCAAAAGAAGCCTCATACGTATCAGAACTAGAAATAATAGCAGTAGAAAACTTACAAGAAGTAATGCAATACCTAAACAAAGAAAAAGAAATAAAAAAAGAAGAAAACAGAAACATATTAAATGAAAAAACACAAGAATACCTAATGGACTTTTCAGAAGTAAAAGGACAAGAAAACGTAAAAAGAGCATTAGAAATATCAGCAGCAGGAAGCCACAATTGTCTACTAATACGGAACACCAGGTTCAGGAAAAACAATGCTTGCAAGGAGGCTACCAAGCATCTTACCAGAATTAAGTTTCAATGAAGCACTAGAAATAACAAAAATATATAGCATAGTAGGACTAACATCCAAAGAAACGCCATTAATTTTAAAAAGACCATTCAGAAGCCCGCATCACACAATAACATCAGTATCCTTAGTAGGAGGAGGAAAAAATCCAAAACCAGGAGAAATAAGCCTAGCACATTATGGAGTATTGTTCTTAGACGAACTACCAGAATTCAACAAAAACACACTAGAAGTATTAAGAGGACCATTAGAAGATAGAATAGTAACAATAAGCAGATTAAACGCAAGCATCACATATCCATGTAATTTTATGCTAATAGCAAGCATGAACCCATGTCCATGTGGATATTATGGCTCAAACGACAAAGAATGTTGTTGCAAACCAGATCAAATAAAAAAATACAGAAACAAAATAAGTGGACCACTATTAGACAGAATCGACTTACACATAGAAGTAAACGGAGTAAAATACGAAAAATTACAAAGCACAAAAAAAGAAGAAACCTCTGAAACCATAAGAAAAAGAGTAAACAAAGCAAGAAAAATACAGATAACAAGATATAAAAAATACAACATATACTCAAATTCAGAGCTAAGTCCAAGTTTAATAGAAAAATTCTGCAAACTAAATTCAGAATGCAAAAAAATATTAGAAATATCATTTGAAAAACTAGGATTAAGTGCAAGAGCATATAGTAGAATACTAAAAGTAGCACGTACAATAGCAGACTTAGAAGAATCAAAAGAAATAAAACAGAAACATCTAGCAGAAGCAATACAATATAGGAGTTTAGACAGAAAATACTGGGACTATGATAACAAAAAATAAAATTTATAAAACAGCAACACACATGCTATAGTTTCTCAAAAAACAACATAATTAAAACATATAAATCTAACTTATTCATAATAATAAATAAAAAGTTCAAAAAATAGTAAAAGTAAAAAAAGTAAAATTAAAATATAGGAGGAACAAAAATAGAAAAAATACAAATAGAAGACAAAGAATATCCAGAAAAACTAAGAAAAATACCAAACCCACCCAAACAAATATACATAGAAGGAAACAAAAAACTATTACAAACAAACATAATATCAATAATAGGCTCAAGAGTATGTACTTCAAAAGGAATAGAAATAACAAAAAAATTCGTAAAAAAATTAGTAGAAAAAAATATAACAATAGCAAGTGGTTTAGCAAAGCGGAATTGACACATCAGCACATAGTTCAACACTAAAATACAATGGAAAAACAATAGCGGTATTAGGAAATGGGTTAAACAAAATATATCCAAAAGAAAACATACAACTATATAAAAAAATAATAAAAGAAGGAGGACTAATCATAAGTGAATACCCTCCAAAAGAAGAAGCAAGTTCAGAAAAATTTTTAGAAAGAAATAGAATAGTAAGTGGAATAGCATTAGGAATACTAGTAATCGAAGCAAAATACAGAAGCGGAACAAGTGTAACAGCAAGAATAGCAAAAGAACAAGAAAAAAAGATATTTGCAATACCACATGAAATAGGAGATAGAAGCGGAATAGGAACAAATAAACTAATCAAAGAAGGAATAGCTCAACTAGTAACAAAACCAGAAGATATACTAAATGAACTAGAAAAAATAGAAGAGTACAGAAAAACAAAAAACAAAGAAAAAGAGATAATAAAAAAAGAAAAAAATACCATAACAAAACACAAAGATAAACAACTTAAAAACCAATACAAAAAAATAAAATTATCAAAAAAACAACACAATTGCAGATACACACAAGAAAATTCAGTCATAAAAACAATAAAAAATAAGGAATACAAAGAAATATATAAAATAATTCTAAAAAAAGAAACAAGTATAGATGAAATATATAAGCAAAGCACAAAAAATATAGGAGAAATAAACGAAATACTCTTAATGTTAGAAATAGAAGGATATATAAGAAAAACAGCAGGAGGATATAAATGTATATAAAAAAAGAAATAGGAAAAATAGGAGAAGACCTAGCAACAAGCTATCTCATAAAAGAAAAATATAAAATAATACAAAGAAATTTTATATGTAGACAAGGAGAAATAGACATCATAGCACATGACACAATAAAAAAAGAACTAGTATTTATCGAAGTAAAAACAAGAACAAACAACAAATATGGAAATCCATCAGAATCAGTAAACGAGAGCAAACAAAAACACATATACAAATCAGCAGAATATTTTGTATACAAAAACAGATTAGAAAAAATGCAAATCAGATTTGATATTATAGAAATAAACATAAATATACTAAAAAAAATTTATAAAATAAATCATATAGACAATGCGTTTATAAAAACAAATATTACATCAAAGAAAAAATGAATAAAAGGAAATGGATAAAAATAAAAAATAAATAAAATTAGATAATAAATAAAAAATAAAATTAAACAATAAACAATAAATAATAAATAATAAATAAACAATAAACTAAATAATAGTAGTAAGAACAAAAATTAAAAAATTTACTACTATTATTTAAAAATGCACGAGGATATAAAATTAAATTAATTATATCATAAAACAGATGTCGAAAACACGAGAAATATGTAATATAAATCAAAAAAATGATAATAAAAATAAAAAAGTAAAAATAAAGAAAATCACAATATTTAATAAAAATTAAAGAAAAATTACAAATAAAAAATTACAAATAGCTATTTAATAACATTTCCACCCAAATCAATAATATAAAACAAAAATAAACATATAATAAAATGAAAAACTAAAAAGGAGGAAAAGAAGATTGAAAAACTATAAATTATGGCTAAAAAATATTATAATACCGCTAGTCGTAGGAGGAATAGTAGGACTTGTAATATCAAAATATATAGACTATAATACAATAAACAAACCAATATTATCACCACCAAGTTACATTTTTCCAATAGCATGGACAATATTATATATACTTATGGGAATATCATATAGTATAATAGAAACAAATCAACAACTAGACAAAAGAACAAAAACGATATATTATACTCAATTACTCATAAATGCACTATGGTCAATAATATTTTTCATATTCAAATGGAGATTTATTTCAATAATATGGATACTAATACTATTAATAATAGTAATATATATGACAATATTATTCTATCAAAGAAATAAAACATCAGCTTTATTGCAAATACCATATATATTATGGCTAATATTTGCAACATATCTAACAATAGGAGTATACATATTAAACAAATAAAATCTAACAAAATATAAAATTAAAATTTAAATAATAAACACACTAATAATAAATATAAAAACAAGAAAATAAGGAGAAAAAAATGCAATACATACAAATAAAAGAAAAACAAATCGAGACAATAATAAGAGAATTCAAAAATTCTAACACCTTAAAAATATATTTTAAAGGAAATGTTCTAAACATAAGTAAACCCAAAAGAATGACATTAAAAAAATTAAACAAAATAATAAAAGAAAATGAAGAACAAATATATAATCAATATATTAAAATAATGTCACCTGAAAATACATATATAAAACACTGGAAAACAGAGGAAAAAATCCTGTATAAAGGAGAAGAATATAAAATACGAGTAAAAGAAATAGAAACAGACAGAATAAACGTATTGATAAAACCAGAAGAAAAAATATTTGAAATAAAGATACCACATGGAATAGATGATGAAGACAGAAAAGCAAATGTAGATAGAGCCATAAAAATACTATTTAAAAACAATACAGAAGCACTAATCAACGAGCGATTACCATATTGGAGCAAAAAAACAAATATAGAATATGTGCAGTTTAAAATAGGAGATGCAATAAGCAAATTTCGGAAGCTGTATACCAAGCAAAAGAATATTACACTTTAGCAATAGACTAATTATGCTACCAGAAGACAAAGTAGATGCAATAATAGTACATGAACTTTGCCACATAATACATAAAAACCACAGCAAAGAATTCTATGACTTAGTCAAAGAATATATACCAAATTATGACGAAATAGATAAATGGTTAAAAGATAATGTCAATGCTATAATGATATAAATAAAAATACAAAAATTTAAATATAAATAACCAAATCAACAATTATTATCATCAAAAGCAGCAATAGTTCCCAAAGTATCCCCAAGTTGAGAAAAAAATGTGGAAAGTACAGCAATTTCTTCGGGAGATTTACCATCTGCAATTTGACATGCAAGAGAAGAAATAAAAAGAACAAATTCACAAGATTTCATAATTCACCACCACACATATTTTATATAATTTATTCTAAAAACAAAGAAATGTGAATAAATTAAAAATGGGGTGGGATATGAAAAACAAAAAAATATTAAATTATCAAATCATCGCAATAATAATAAGTATTATTGTAGGAACATTATTACATTTTACATTTGAATGGTCTGGCAAGAATGGAATAATTGGCATATTCAGTGCAACAAATGAAAGCGTATGGGAACACTTAAAACTATCATTTTATCCAATGTTAATATTTGCAATAATAGGGTGCTTCATCATAAAAAAAATATCAAATAACTATATAGAAGCACAAACAATAGGGATTTTTGCATCTATATTATATACAATCACAATATTTTATACATATACAGGAATATTAGGAACAAATTTTTTAATTATTGACATTTTAATATTTATATTAAGCATTATTTTCGGGGAATATATTGCATATAAACTAATGACCACAGAAAGCCAATCAACAAAACTAAGCAAAATACTATCTATTTTAATATTAATATTTTTTCTAATTTGTTTTATAGTTTTTACATTTCATGCACCAAATGTAAATCTATTTAAATAAGAATTAAATATTCAAAATAAACTATAAAAATACAATTTTATTATAAAGCAAAGTTATGCTTTAATAAAATTGTATTTTATTGTCTACAATAAGTTTTAGTACAAAACATATAAAACATAACAAACTATCCCCCAAAAACACCCAAATACTTCTCAATAGCACTATCCGGATTAAACTTTCCAGTAAAATCCTTAATAGGAGCAAACTCCCTATCAGCATCTACCCTTAAAAGAAGCATATCATCAAAAAAGTAAAAAGCATCAAAAATAAAATTCTCAAACTTAAAAACATTAGGACTATCAGGAACCTGTTTAACACCCTCATCATTAACAAAAGCATTTTTCTTAAAAGCCCTATGATAAGGCAAACTAATATCAGCCACTTTATTAACCGCATCAATACTCATCAAATGAGAAAGCATATTAGCATCCCTATATAAATAATTACCATTATCATCCTTTGACTCAGAAAGCTCTAAAGAAATATCTGTATAATCAAGAATAGCAGGTTTACCATCTTTTCTACAATAAACAGCAGTCTTTTCCATAGGAGTTTCCTTAAAAATAGACTTAGAAGCAATTTGATTTTTTGAAAAAATAGTCAACCCCAAAAATAAAGTATCAACATTTTGCAATAAAACATTATCAATTCCACCAAAAGAAATCCATTTAATACCCAAACGCATCATAACATCAAGAACACCATCATTTTTCATAGAAGCAAAAACATTACCATTACCATTAGCAGCTTCACGAATTAGATAAGGTTCTTGTAAAAGCAAATTTCTCTTAACACTAATAATAGGCAGTTTACCTTGTTTAAAAAAGAAAATATAATCTTTAGGATAATCAAAAAAATTATTAATCTCAAAAAACGATTTAGTAGCAACATCATTTTCATCGCTAGTCATAACAAACCAAGGAATTGTAACATCATACTTTTCATTAGCCCTTTTTAAATCCTCACACATAATTTGAAACAAAGACTTTTTAACAGGTTTCAAATTAAGCATATATGTACCTTTAGGACCTTTATATCCAAGACGAGAACCCTGACCACCAGCCATTGTAACAACAGCGAATTGATTATTTTTAATAACCTTTTCAGCAATAGAATCATAAAATAAAACATCTTGCTTAGATATAGAACATTTATCTATGTATGGTAAAGGAGAAACCTTCTGAGTCAAAGGAAAATTATCAGTCATAGAATTATCATATAAAGAAAAAATTTCATCAAAATCAATAGATAAAATCTGATTAATCAAAATCTCCTTTTGATTAACAGAAAGCTTATCATAAAAATTAAGCAAATGTTCCTGATTATATTTTTTTAAAATTTTCTTTGCATTTTCCAAATCTGTTTTATTCATACAAAACACTCCTAATAAATTTAAATACTAATAAAAAATACTATACAAATATTGTAAACAAAAAATAATAATAGGCTTAAATTACTACAAATAAAAAACATTATAAGTAATTAATTTAAATCATAAACTGTAGGAATAGCACCTTTTAAAGTATTGATTATCATATTTTTATTTGGCATATCTGAATTTTCTAAATCCTTAATTTCTTTTTCAATATTGTAAGGAATTCTCACTAATTGAAAAGAAATACTATCCAAATCTTTACAACCAAATAAACCTTCTACTATTATATAAGATGCAAGAGTCGAAAATTTGTTACTTTTGTCACTGATATCATAATTCAACATCTCAACAGGAATACCTACACTTCCAGGATTAAAGATAGTTTTATTTTTATATCTAACAATACAAGGTGTATGAATATGTCCAAAACCTACAACATCAGGTTCTACAAGACTATCAGACTTATTCAAAAAATCAGTATTTTTAAACAAATCATCAGGAGAAGACAATTCCTTACCCGCATATCTAGTATTTTCATTAGAAAACATAGGATTATAAATACTATCCAAGTCATAAGGAGAGGCATGAAATAACCTAATCAAATGACCACTCAAGTAAAAATCATAAGAAACAGGTAAATTAAATATAAAATTAGCCCTCTCCTCACCGATTTTATCTCTAGACCAAAAATGTCTATCTTTAACTTCAGGTCTACAAATAACATAATCCGAATTCCCTATAAGCATAACATCACAAACTTCTCTTAATCTATCAATTACCAAATCAGGATGTGTACACTTAGCGACATAATCTCCCAAACAAAAAATTTTCTTAATACCACGATTAGAAATATCTTTAAGAACAGTATCTAATGCAGTAAAATTACCATGTATATCAGAAATAATAGCAATTCTATCCATATACACACCTCCTCATAAATTTTCATAAATAATTAAAATCCAATAATATCGTTATAAACATCAATAGCAAAATTATCAGTCATACCTGAAATATAATATAAAATACAACGAGAATAATCCACTTCACTATCAACATTGAAAAAAATATAATTTTTTAAATGCAATAAATCTCTATCACCACAATCATAATATTGCCTATAAAATCCTGAAAAACTATCACTTAAAAGTTTAGAAACTTTTGAAAGACTTTTAATAGAATTTAAAGTATTCTTACCATCAAAACAATTTTTTAAAGTATCATAAATTTCATTCAAAACTAATCTAAAATATTTAATAGAAGGTTTTATCCTGTCACAAAAATAAATATTCAAATAATTAAACCTTTTAGCCTTATTCATCAAATCAAAAGCCTCATCAGAAAAACATAAACCGTTCTCAGGAGAAGAATTTTGACATAAATCAGAAATAAGATAATTAATAAGAACAGTATTATTAAGCTTTTTATCACCAAAAGAATTCAAAAGATTATCCAAATCAACTAAATGTTCATCCAAAATTCCCAAAGTGATAGCATCCTCTATATCACGACCAATATAAGAAATCTTATCAGCTATCTTAACGCAACAAGCCTCCCAAGTGTAAGGATTATATTGATTAGGATAAGAATAATCAGACAAATCAATACACTCAGTTCGAGGTTTAAGGCCATTTTCGTCAATCTCACCACAATGAGAAATAATACCGTCCCTAACCCCATAAGTTAAATTTAAATTCTCCTTAAATCTATCCTGATTTTCCAACAACTCAATAAAATCAACAAAATCCAATCCATTTTTTTCATGCCAAAAAGGAGAATGTAAGTCACGTTTACTAATTTCAGACAAAATACGTTCACCCTCATGACCAAAAGGACTATGACCGATATCATGTGCAACAGAAATAGCTTTAGTGAGTTCAGTATTTAAACCTAAAAAATTTGCAATAGTATAACTAATAGACTCAACATGAGTTACATGTTCAATTCTAGTACATATGTGATCATTTTCAGGCGAAAAAAACACCTGTGTTTTATGTTTTAATCTCCTATAAGCAGTAGAATTAATAACTCTAGTATAATCACGTTCAAAATCACTACGTAAATCATTACCTCTTGAATAAAGAGGACGTTTTCTCTCGATAATATTTTCCCAATTTGGGTTACTAGAATTAGCAGCAAAATTTTCAAACTTTTTCATAAGTACCTCCAATAAAAATAACTCTTAAAAATATTTTACTATAAAATCGAATAAAAGTAAATTAAAGTTTACAATAAAAAAATAAAGTAGTATAATAAACCAAGAAAAGGAGGAATAAAATGTTACACATAATAAAAGATGATTTCGACGAAAGTCCAGAAGATATTTTAAACACAATCAATAATATGTTAAATAAAAAAGAAGAAAACGAAAACAAAGAAGAAAAAAAGAAAGAAAATTAAAGATAAAATATTTTATAAAATCACAAAAAATAACAATTTGGTTTATAGGTAAAACCAAAAAAACCTAAATAATATAAAGGAGAAAAAGATATAATAATATCAAAAAATAACATGGGAAAATTATTTGTAATAGATGGAACAGATGCGAGTGGAAAACAAACACAATTAAGCAAATTAAAAGAAAGATTAGACAAAGAGGGAATAGAATACAAAAGTGTAAGCTTTCCAAACTATGACAGTGAAAGCTCAAGCTTAGTAAAAATATATTTAAATGGAGAACTATCAGAAGATCCAAAAGAAATCAGTCCATACATAGCATCAACATTTTATGCAGCAGATAGATATATAACATTCAAAAAAGAATATGAAGAATACTACAAAAATGGAGGAATTATACTAGCAGACAGATATACAACATCAAATATGGTACACCAAGCAGGAAAAATAAAAGATGATAAAGAAAGAGAAAAATTTTTAAACTGGTTATGGGATTTTGAATTCAACCTATATGGTTTGCCAGTACCAACAGAAGTATTTTTCTTAAATATGCCAACAGAATACGCAATTAAACTAATGGAAAATAGAAAAAATAAAATTACAAAAGAAGAAAAAAAGGATATTCACGAAAGAAGTCCAGAACACTTAAAAGACGCGTATGAAGAAGCATGTAAACTATCAAAAAAATATAATTGGAAAGAAATAAAATGCGTAAAAGACGGAAAAATAAGAAGCATAGAAGATATACATGAAGAAATCTATCAAGAATTAAAAAATAAAATAAAAAGTTAAAAAGAAAATACGAGAAAAACAGAGAATAGATTTAAAATATTAAGAAAACAGAAGAAAAGAAACAAAACAGAAAAAAACAAACCTAAAGAAGACAAAAACAAAAACACATAAAATTTGGAATAAAAACAAAAAAACAGTATAATATATATCGATGGTGCATTATTCTAGTCGTACTTAAGTTTATGAGGGTGGGGCTAAAAATCCACTAAAGGGCACATCGTTGAAGTTTCTTGTTTGTGCACGAACTATGAAACTATATTTGCAAAAAAGACTAATAAACTTATAAAAGTATGTCAAGGAAAACTTCTAGAATGTTTGCTTAAAATAATTAAGCATAAAAGTCTAGGGATTAAGGTACAGATTTAAGTGGCAATCTGGTATCTATGAAAATAGATATTTTCCTTAAATGGAAACGGCTATAGCAGTAATGCTAAGTGGAAAATAGAGAAATTCGACCAGACCTAAACTGTAAAATTTACTTAGACTTTTGCCATCTAACATAAAATAGGGAATGAGGGACGGTCCTAAAAATCCCTGTAGAAGGAATTTTTAGGACCGTTCCTCAACTAATTGATAAAAGCTAAAAAGCAAAAAATAAAATTTACTCAAAAGTTGATAAAAGAAACTATTTTTAGAAAAATAAACTAAAATAAAAAGTAAAAATAAATATTATAACAAATTTCAAAGAAAGGAGAAATTCGTACAATAATATGCATTATACGAATAAAACAAGATGAAAAACAAAGAAGAAAAAGCAAAGCCGAGTGAAAAACAAGAATCGAAAAGGGCAAAAAAAGAACTAAAAAAAGCAACAATGCAAGAAAGAGCAAAAACAGAGAAAGAAAATAATCAAGAAATAAAAGAAGTAAAAGAAAAATTACAAGAAAACAAAAAAAGAAAAGAAAAAGAGAAAAAAGAAAATGCAAACATAAAATGGTTTATAGAAGTATTTATAATGACATTTATCTTATCAATGGTATTTTCATATATATCAACTAATGGAGTGTCAAATCTTAGCTTAATACCTGCAATATTAATCTTAGTAGGAGTGATTGCAGTAGGAATAATATTTGATATTGTAGGAGTTGCAGTTACAGTTGCAGACGAAAATGAATTCCATGCAAAAGCAACAAAAAAAGTAAAAGGATCAAAAAGTTCAATAAAATTAATAAGAAATGCACCAAGAGTAGCAAATATATGTGCAGACGTTATAGGAGATATATGTGGAGTACTATCAGGTGCTATAAGTGCATTAATTTCTGTAAAAATAACAGAACAATTCGGTTTAAGTTTTGACCTACAATTTTTACTTAGTGCATTGGTATCAGCAGTAACAGTAGGAGGAAAGGCACTAGGAAAAAATGTTGCAAATAGTAAATCAACAGAAATTGTTCATATGGTTGGAATTTTAACAAATAAATTTTCTAAGAAAAATAAATAATTAAGTGAAGAATGTAATTTAGTAAGAAAAAAAGATATGTAATGCACACATATCTTTTTTAGTTTCTTAACAAAATTCTCTTATAATTTTTTACATTAGAAAGGCTAATGAGCAAGAACTACATGGAAAGAAGAATAGCTACTAACATTGCCAGAATCATAAATGAATAAGAAGATTCCTACATTACTAGAGGTGTAAGAGCCACCACGATTAAAAAATGGATTACTTGTATTTGGAAAAAAAGTGTATGAATCTAGGAGCCAAACTGGCCAAGTAATAGCTATAGTAGAAGCTGATATTTTACGCTGAGTTATAGATGTTTCGTATATTGCATCGCCTTTCATTAATTTTGCTTTATTATTATAACTATTTTCTGCACTTCTTCCATCTGCCTCATATACAGTTTTATATTTTGTACTTGTTTTTTGTTCTTCCTCATTTGCACCATATAAATCTCCTACATTTGTTCCTCCATATGTTTGTAATCTACTGTTATTTGCATAATTTACATAACTTGCTGTTATTTCAGATGCTCCTCCTACCATATCATATATTCCATAACAATTTCCTGTCGTACTTTGATCTGTATTATCAGTGTATATCATTTCGAGATTATTAGTTTCTCCTGTAATAAAACCATCATTGCTAGTTCTATTTACTTTTGCACCATTTACTCCATATTTACTATGTGACAAATATGCTACTGCTCCCCATTCACTATTTTTCATCATATGACTTCCAATTGATTCACTACTTGCTTCGCCAAATGTTGCACTTTTTCCAGCTAAGTACATTGCGTTGGATGTTTGATCTCTTACACTAGTAACTCCTGGTTTTACACTTAAATTATCGATACTTCCTGTTACCTCAAATTTTCCAACCCATATTCCTGCTAATTCACTATCCCATCCACCATTTTCAGGTTTATTTGTAAATGCAGGATGTACAAGCCATTTTGTTTGTCCTGCTCCTTCTTCAGCTGGATTTTCTGTTATTTCTCCACTATCACTACTATTTAAA
>CAJFQT010000029.1 GCA_904419095.1 uncultured Clostridia bacterium
ATTGCAAAAAGTAAATTCATATCAAAGTTATTACCAATACCAACAAATTCAAAATATTTCATACACGACCACTGGCTTGGAATAATGATGAGCATATACGGAAAAGTAGCATATATGCCAGAGAAATACATTAAATATCGTCAACATGGAAATAATCAAGTAGGAACAAATAAAATATCACATAAATTTACAAAACTAACACAAGTAAGAGAATTATTTATAAATGTTAAACTAGGAGTATTTGGAACATATGTAGAAAACAATGATAGATTTCCAAAAGAAATTCAAGAACTTAACCAAAAAGCCTTTGACTATTTTAATATGTTAAAAGATAAGAAAAACTTTAATTTCAAGGGCTGGAAAACATTTCACGAATTATACAAAACAGAAACAAAAATATATTATATAGAAAATTTTATCATAATGAACTTACCACTAATAGGAAAAGGACTATTTAAAATTAGACATTTAGTCTTAAAAATAATGAGAAAAAGATAGCAAGGAGGACGAAAAAGTGGAGAATGATGTTGCAATAAAAATAGAGCATTTATACAAAAACTATAAGATGTTTGCAAGAAAAAAAGATAGATTTTTAGAAACAATATTACCTAATTATCAAAAACATGGAGAATTTAGTGCAATCGAAGATTTAAATTTGGAAATAAAAAAAGGAGAAGTTTTAGGAATATTAGGAAAAAATGGGGCAGGAAAATCAACCTTGCTAAAAATGATTACAGGAGTAGTAACACCAACTTCAGGAACAATAGAAGTAAATGGAAAAATAAGTTCACTACTAGAACTTGGAACAGCATTTAATATGGAATTAACAGGTGTAGAAAACATATATCAACATGGACAAGTAATGGGACTATCACATGATGAAATAAAAGCTAAAGAACAAGAAATAATCGACTTTGCAGATATAGGTGACCATTTAATACAACCAGTAAAAACATATTCTTCAGGAATGTTTGCTAGACTTGCATTTGCATGTGCAATAAATGTAAATCCAGACATATTAATAGTAGATGAGGTTTTATCTGTTGGAGATATGGCATTTCAACTAAAATGTTTCAAAAAATTTGAGCAATTTAAAAAAGAAGGAAAAACAATTTTGTTTGTAACACATAGTGTTGCAGATGTTATAAGAAATTGTAACCGTTCTATTATCATATCTTCAGGTAAAAAAATATTTGATGGAGATGTAAAAACAGGTGTAGACAAATATAAAAAAATCATTGTAGGAATAGAAGACAATGATATACAAAAAGATAATATTGAAATGTTAGATGAAGAAAAGCTTAATAATGAGACTAAAGACAACAATCAAAACAATACAAAAACAAGCGAAAGCCAAAATAAAAAAGAAGCTACAAAGAATCAAGAAAATAACGAAAAAAATACTGATAAAGATGAATTAGCAAATAGCCACAAAAATGACAATGCGAATTGGAAAGAAAACTTTATGCAAAATCCAGATATGCTTACATATGGAAATGGAAAAGCAGAGATTTTGGACTATGGAATTTTTGATGACAATGGAGATTATCAAACTACATTAAACAACAACCAAGAATATACTGTAAAAATGAAAGTTAAATTTAATGAAGAAATAGATGAACCAATATTTGCTTTATCAATAAAAGACTTCAAAGGACTAGAATTAGGAGGAGTGAATACTAAAGCATATAAAAAGATAACAGGATTTTACGAAAAAGGAGAAACAGTAATTATTGAATTTAAACAAAGTTTCCCACTAGCTCCTGAAAAATATACACTTTCTTTTGGTTGTACAAAATATACTACGAATGGTGATTTAGAAGTATTTGATAGAAAATATGATGCATTATTCATAGAAATAATTGCATATAGAGATTGTTTAGGACTAATTGATTTAAAAAGTGAAATAAATATAACGAAAGGATTAAAATAGATGAAAATTAATTATGATTTTTACACAGGAAATGATTCTTATTGTGATGGAGATACAGAAAAAGATGTTATCTCTTATCTAAAAGAATATGGAGAAGAAGGATACGCAAAAATATTCGAAAAAGATATTAGATGGCCAGTATATTATCATATTACACCAATAAGAAAAAATATCCTAAAATGGTATCCATTTAAAGAAAATGCTGAAGTACTTGAAATTGGTGCTGGAATGGGAGCAATAACAAATATTTTATGTGATAAAGCAACTCATGTAACAGCAGTAGAGCTTTCAAAACAAAGAGCATCAGCGATTATTGAAAGATGCCAAGATAAAAATAATTTGGAATTAATTATAGGAAATTTTAATGATATTAAATTTGATAAGAAATTTGATTATATAACTTTAATTGGAGTACTTGAATATGCTCCGTTATATACAAATTCTGATAATCCTTTTAAGAGTTTTTTAGATTATATTAAAACATTATTAAAAGATGATGGAAAATTATTAATTGCAATTGAAAATCAGATGGGAATTAAATATTTTAGTGGTGCACCAGAAGATCATACTGGAAAAATTTTTGATGGAATTACTGGATATGAAAATAAAAATGGTATTAGAACTTTTGGAAAACTAGAACTAACAAATTTGTTAAAAAATAGTGGTTTTGATAATACTAAATATTATTATCCTTTACCAGATTATAAACTACCTACAAAAATCTTTTCTGATGAATATATGCCAAATGATAATACAATAAATGATTATACTCCTTATGTTGCTAATGATAATTTTGGAGTAATATTTGATGAGAAAAAAGTTTATAGTGAGCTTATAAAAAATAATATGTTTGAGAATATGGCAAATTCGTTTTTTGTAGAGGCTTCTAGTAAAAAAATTGATACATTTGTTGATTTGGAAAAGGAGAATGAAAATTTATATAAAATAGATGAGTCGGAGAAAAAGTTTTTTGATGAACATTATTTTATAAAGGGTCAAGATGATATGCAAAAATTTGAGAGTTCTAGAGAGCAGAATGTGACAGTAAGTAGTAATGTAGAAGTTGATGTTAATAAGTCTTTGATTGATGAGAATAAGAGACTTCAAGATGAATTAAATAAGATGGCTAATTCGTGGTCATGGAAAATTACTAAGCCTGTGCGTGATTTTAGGACTAAATATAAGAATATTGATAAATAAAATTTGTAGCCGTTTCCAAAGATATATTATTATTTTTATTTGAAAAACACTCCATAGCAGGGTCGTTTTGAAAACCTGGGACCTTCCCGAAGAAGCACGTAGGGACGGTTTTCAAGCTAACGCGGGTCTTAGGGAACTGTCGGTCTTTTCAAATAAAAATAATAATATATCTTCGGAAACTACTCTACTAGATTTTAAAAGTGGAACATTTGAGGCAATCTATTTTGTTCATAGAAAGATGAGAATAAGGTAAGTCATAATTATTCAAGGATGAAAATGAATTAAAGGAATTTTTAATAAGTAAAAATTATTAGGTTATTAAAATTCTGAATAAGAAAGGGTGTAATACAAAGTGAAACGTTTATTTACTTCAGAAGCGGTGTCAATAGGACATCCAGACCATGTATGTGATATGATTTCAGATAGCGTGTTGGATGCTTGTTTATCGCAAGATCCTGATTCAAGGGTTGCTTGTGAGACTATGGCCAAGGATGAGTTTATAATTTTATCTGGAGAAATTACTACAAAGGCAAATATAGATGTTGAGAAAATAGCAAAAGATACAATTAAAAAGATAGGGTATACATATATGCCAAGAGTGTTAAATTTAATTAGTAAACAATCTCCTGATATTGCACAAGGCGTAGATATTGGTGGGGCTGGTGATCAAGGAATAATGTTCGGATATGCTAATTCAGAGACAGAAGAATTTATGCCACTTGCTATTACTATGGCTCAAGAATTAGTTAAACTTGCAACAACTTTAAGAAAAAGTGGTGAGTTTAAATGGGCTGGACCTGATATGAAGTCTCAAGTTACATTGGAATATGATGAAAACGGAAATACTAGTGTTCATACAATTCTTATGTCTGTACAACATTCAGAAGACTATAATGAAAAAGATTTTAAAACATTTATAAAAGAAAATATAATGGATAAAATAGCAGAAAAACATAATTTAAATACTAATTTTAAAGTTCTTATTAATCCAACTGGAAAATTTGTAATCGGCGGACCAGAAGGAGATGCAGGTTTGACAGGAAGAAAAATAATTGTAGATACATATGGTGGATATGCACCACATGGTGGAGGAGCTTTTTCTGGAAAAGACCCAAGCAAGGTAGATAGATCAGCAGCATATATGGCAAGATATTTAGCTAAAAATATTGTAGCTTCAGGAATTGCTAAAGAATGTCTAATTCAACTTTCATATGCAATAGGAGTTAGAGAACCAATATCAATCTTTGTGGATTGCAAAGGTACAAATAAAGTTGATGAAGAAAAAGAAATTATTGATTTAATATATGAGAAATTCGATTTATCACCTTTAGGCATCATAAAGAAACTAGATTTGAAAAGACCAATATATTCCGAAACATGTAATGGAGGTCATTTTGGAAGAAGATTTTTAGATAATGAACAAAAAATAGAATGTTCATGGGAAAGATTGGATAGTGTAGAAGTATTTAAAAGTTTATTAAAATAGCCTAAGTAAAAGGGGAGGTTGCGATGAAAGTAAATTATGAATTTTATCAAAACAAGAATGATAAAATAACAAAAGAAGAAGATTTAATATTAAAATTTTCTGAAAAATTTAATAAAGATATAGAGCAACTAGAAAATGAAGCAACTTTGGATGAGATATTAGCACTATCTAAAATTAGAGAAAACATTTTATCTTGGTATCCTTTCAAAGAAGATTCTAGAATACTAGAAGTTGGAGCAAATATTGGAGAATTAACAGGTTTGTTATGCGAAAAAGCGAAAGAAGTTGTAGCTGTAGAAGACAATAAAACCAAAGCAGAAATGATTGCAAAAAGACATCAAATCAAAAACAATTTAGAAGTAATTGCTGGTAGAATTCAAGATATCAAGTTTGAAAAAAAATTCAATTATATTATTTTAATAGGATTTTTTGAGAGCAAAGATGTTTATTTTAAAGAAACAATAGATATATTAATGAATTATCTTACTGATGATGGTATAATACTTTTAGCGATGGACAATAAATTAGGCATAAAATATTTTTCTAAAACAGATAAAACAGGTATAACAGTTGCGAACCCAGTAGATACTCAATTTATTAATATAGATGATATATGTGATTATTTTCAAAAAATAGGGTTTGAAGGTATAAATATATATTATCCTATGCCAGATTGGAAATTAACAAATGCAATTTTTACAGATTTAAGGCCTATTTCAAAAAGTGACTTATCTAGAAATGTGCTTTATAATAGTGAAGATACAATTATTTTTTATGATGAAAATGTTGTTTATAGAGAACTTCTAAATTCGAAAAATAAAATAGCTAAAAATTTTGCAAACTCATTTTTAATTGAAATAAGCAAACAAAAACAAAATAATGATATAAAATTTGTTTCTTTTGCAAATATGAGAAAACCTGAATATAGAATAAAAACAATTATGAAAGAAGGATATGTATATAAATATCCAGCAAGTAAAGAAAGTGTGAGACATATAGAAGAAACAAAGGAAAATATAGATATAATTAAATCTGCAGGACTAAAAACTTTAGATAGCTATAATGAAAAAGGAATAATAAGTGAGTTCTCACCAGAAAAAACATTAGATGAAATAATTATAGAATTATTTAAAAACGACAAAAGAGATGAAGCAATCAATTTAATGAAAAATTTCCAAAACGAAATAAAAGAAAAATTACAAGAAGGAAGTATTGAAAATAATGTATTTGAAAGATACAATATAAAAGTAGAAAAAGAAGAATTAAATAAGATGTATTTCTTAAAAAATGGTTTATGGGATTTAATTTTTCAAAACTGTTTCTATATAAATCAAGAATTTTACTTCTATGACCAAGAATGGAAAGAAGAAAATTTACCAATTGACTTTATAATATACAGGGCAATAAAATATTTTACAAGATTGAAAAAATATATATCAGATGAAGAATTATATGATATATTAGAAATAAATAGCTCAATGATTAAAATATTTGATGAATTAGATGATAAAATACAAGAAAAAATAAGAAATCCAATAATGTGGAAGTTAAATACACAAGGAAAAAGTGTGATGGATTTAAAAAGAGATACATTAACATTAAACCATCAAATAAATTTATTAAATATAGAAAAAAATCAGAAAGAGCAAGAAATTGCACAAAAAGATGAGCAAATTATACAGAAAGAACAAGAAATTCAAAATTTAAGAAATCAATTAAACTTAGTATTTAATTCTACATCTTGGAAGATAACAAAACCATTAAGAAAATTAAAAGGATTAACTAAAGAATAATAAAGATAAGATTAAGATTATTTGCAATAATAGTAATTTGATTAAAAGTTTAGATTAGATATAAATTTAATAAATTTTGTAGACAAAATTAAAAGAATATTGTAGAATAAGTGACATAGGAAATGATAGTTAGCAGATGTGGTTTTGCCACCAATTTTACGATTCTTCGTAGGAAGGGTGGTGATGTTTATGGTTAAAGTAATACTATTTTTTATAATAGCATTAATGTTTTCTTTAACATTAAACGTTGCCTTGACAGCAGTTCTTTATAAGAACTGGGGTGATAAGCAACTACATAAATAATAAAAAATAAACCATTCTGCTATGCCGAGCTAATGGTTTATTAAAACTATATCTTGGCAAAACCACGTTTGTGGATTTGTCATTTCCTATATTTATTATAGTCTATTTATAGGTGAAAAGTCAATAAAATATGCTAAATTTTATATAAAATTTGCTACTATTAAAAATACAAACATTAAAGTGATAAATAAAAAAGTAGAAAAAACAATAACAAGACAAATAAAGAAAGGAAATATTAAAATGAGTGTTAGATTAAGAGATAAACTTTTTCCAGAAGGAGGAAAAGTAAGACAAATATTAAGAAAAATCAACAGAGTAATACATGGATTCAAACCAAGTAATTTAAAAAAGTTGTTTAAATCATTAAAAAACAATGGACTAAAAGGTACATGGAATATAGTAACTAATAATGTACAAAATGGAGTAACAGTAACACCATATGAAGTTTGGATGCAATTTAATGATCCAACAACAGAAGAATTAGAAGAGCAAAGAAAAACAAAATTTGAATATAATCCAAAGATAAGTATTTTAGTTCCAATGTATAAAACACCTATTAATTTCTTCACAGAATTAGTCGAATACTTAATTAATCAAACATATACAAATTGGGAACTATGCTTAGCAGATGGAAGTCCTGAAAGAAATGAAAAAATAGAGAAAATATGTAAAAAAGATGATAGAATAAAATATAATTACACAGGAAAAAATCTAGGAATTTCAGGTAACACAAATGAAGCTTTAAAAATGGCAACAGGTGACTATATAGGACTTTTAGACCATGATGATTTATTACCAGTTAATTCATTGTTTGAAGTTGTAAAAGCAATCAATGAGGACAGAACAATTGAATTTATATATACTGATGAAGATAAAATAACAACAATGGACAAGCCAAGATTTGACCCTCATTTTAAACCAGACTTTGGAATAGACACATTACGTTCAAATAACTACATATGTCATTTTAGTGTTTTTAGAAAAGATTTAATGGAAAAACTTGGAGGATTTCGTTCAAAATATGACGGAGCACAAGATTATGATATAATAATCAGAATGGCAGAAATAGCAAAAAATATTAAACATATTCCAAAAATACTATATCATTGGAGAGTACACGAATTATCAACAGCAAAAGCAGGTGGAGATGCAAAACCATATGCATTTGAAGCAGGAATACCAGTTTTAGAAGATCATTTAAAAAGAATGGGGTTAGAAGGAACAGTAAAACATGGTGCAACACTTGGAACATATGAAATTGACTATAAAGTAAAAGGAAATCCAAAAGTAACAATCTTAATTCCAAACATGGACCAAGCCAAAACTTTAAAAACTTGTGTTGATTCTATATTAAAATTAACTACATATGAAAATTACGAAATTGCTATAATAGAAAATAACAGTAAAGAGAAAGCGACTTTTGAATATTATAAAGAACTAGAAAAAAATCCAAAAATAAAAGTACTAACATATGTACCAGAAGAAAAAGGATTCAACTATTCTAAGATAATTAATTATGGAGTAAAAAATACAGATGGGGAATATATAGTTCAACTAAATAATGATACAAAATTATTAACACCAGATTGGTTAGAAAAAATGGTAGGAATGAATCAAAGAGAAGATGTTGGGGCAGTAGGCGTAAAACTATATTACCCAGATGACACAATCCAACATGCAGGAACAATAATTGGTGTATATGGAGTTGCAGGGCATGTATTTAGAGGATTATATAAAACTCATCATGGATATTTTGCAAGAGAGAGCCATATACAAAATGTAAGTGCAGTAACTGCAGCATGTATGATGGCAAAACGTTCAATATATGAAGAAGTAGGATATATGGATGAAAAATTTGCAGTAGCCTTTAATGACATAGATTTTTGTTTAAAAATTGTAACATCAGGACATTTAATTATATACAATCCATTTGTTGAATTAACACATTACGAATCAAAATCAAGAGGAGCAGAAGACACACCAGAAAAACAAGAAAGATTCCAAAACGAAATTAATATGTTCTATGACAAATGGGGTGAATATAAGAAAAAAGGAGACCCATATTACAATATTAATTTAAGATTAGATTCTGATCAATATGAAATAAAGCAAGAAAAAGTAGAATATTAGTTTTGAAAGATATAATAAAAAAATTTCACCAAAAATAAAGATTTGTGAGAATCCAATTAATAAGTGAAAAGCAAAAAAATACGAAAATATGGATATTTAATAAAAATACAAGTATCAAATAAATACGGATAGTTATTAAAAATACAAGTATCAAATAAATAAAGATAAATAATAAAATACTAATCAATAAAAAATAGAAGAGGTTTGAAAATGAAAAAAATGAGCGAAGCAAAAACAAAAAAAGCAATATTTATAATAACAGCAATTTTATATTTTATATCAATAATTATATTTGAATTATTCTTTTGTAATTCAGAATTAATGAATAATATATTCAGAAATAAAAATATCGAGACACAATATAATTTCTCATTATTTAGACTAATACTATATATAGCATTTTTTGTTGCATTATTTTTAGGAAGAAAATATTTAACAAAAGATGTACTAGAAGAAAACAAAAGTAAAGTAAAAAAAGTTTTAATAATTATATATTCCATAGTAGCAATACTTGGAATTGCATTTATAACATACTGTGTTTTTGGAAAAGAAGTACCTATGCAAAGAATTGCAATGTTATATATAGGACTTATAATGGGAGAAATATGTTTAATATATATTTCTAAAAATTTTATAAAAGACATAATTGTACTAACATTTACATTTGGAATAATATTAACAGTAACAGTTGATATAAATAATGCATTAGATGAAAATAAACACTTTGCATCAGCATACAATATTTCAATTGGTAATTTCGACTATATGAACAATCCAAAAATGGATGAAAGATTCTTAAACCTAGGAACATGGCTAAAATACACAGAAAATAGCAAATTATTCAAAAACGACTTTCAAGAAAACATTGTAGATATGAATACTGACAACATTGCTGTAACACCAGCAGATTATGGAGTAATAACATACCTACCATCAGCAATTGGAATTTTTGTAGCAAAAATATTTTCAAACAATATGGCAGACATATATTATGCAGGTAGAGTATTCAACTTATTAACATTTATGGGATTAATGATTGCAGCATTTAAAATATTACCATACAAAAAAAATACAATGTTTGCAATACTTGCTTTACCAATGATTTGGATGATGAGCATCGTATATACTGCTGATATGCTTGCAATTGGATTTACAACAATATTTATAGCATATTGCTTGCGATTATATGACAAAGAAAAAATAGGAATAAAAGATATATTTTTGTTAATAGGTGCATTTGCATTAATATGTATTCCAAAATCTATGGCATATGTATTTGTTGCATTAATAGGATTTATCTTACCTGTTAAAAAAATGGTACTTGATAACAAAAAATACATTCCACATGTATTAATTACACTACTAGTAATTATAGCAATAGCACTATTCCAATTCCTAAATAAAGACATAGAAGATGATGCAAGAGGAGGAGATGTTGATAGTGCTGCACAATTGCAATATATGATAGAAAATCCATTAGCAGATATAAAATTAATGATAAATCATGTAAGACTAACACTCCTTAATATGGGATGGCTTGCACAAATGCAACCACCGCTATTCTTCTGTGATGTATCAAGTGCAATATTCTTACTAACGTTCTTGTTTATCTTGTTAGTTGCAGTAACAGATGACAGCAAAGTTTTAAAAATGAAGGACAAGTTTATATTCTGGATAGTATTTTTTATGATATTTGCAATGAATAGCATATTATTATATTTAAAATTTAATCCAGTAGGAAACGAAACAATAGGTGGATTCCAACCAAGATACCTATATCCAATTTTACCATTATTATTAATGCCTCTAGCAAATAAGACAATAACAGTCAAGAATAAAGCAAATATGTCATTATTTATAGAAATTCTAGTACCAATGTTCTTATTCTTAGGAGCATTAGGAAATATAATGGTTGCATAATATTTTATTTATGGTAAAATGTTTTTTATACAAAAAGAATAATTCTAAAAAATACGAAGTAAACTCAATAAAAAATGAAAGGATGGAATATAGTATGAAGGTTTTGCTAATTGTTCCAGCATATAATGAAGCTTTAAACATAGAAAAAACTATTAAAGACATAACAGAAAATACAGACTATGATTATGTTATAATAAATGACTGTTCAAAAGACAACACAAAAGAAGTTTGTGAAAAAAATGGATTCAATATGTTATCACTTCCAATAAATTATGGATTAACTAGTGGAATTCAATTAGGAATGAAATATGCTAAAAAATATGACTATGACATAGCAATTCAATTTGACGGTGACGGTCAACATCAAGCAAAATACGTAAAAAACTTAGTAGAAGAAATAGAAAAAGGAAACTGTAATATTGCAATCGGTTCTAGATTTGTCACAGAGAAAAAACCAAAAAGTATGAGAATGCTTGGAAGTATGTTACTTTCAGGAGCAATAAAACTAACAACTGGAAAAACAATAAAAGACCCTACTTCTGGAATGAGAGCATATGACAAAAAAGCAATAAACGAATTTTGTAGAAATGCAAGCTTAACGCCTGAACCTGATACATTAGTATATATGCTAAAAAAACAACTAAAAATTAAAGAAGTCCAAGTAGAAATGAAAGACAGAGAATTTGGAGAAAGCTATTTAAAACCAATAAAATCAGCAGAATATATGATAAACATGTTTTTCTCAATCATATTTATTCGTATGATAACAAGAAAAAATGTATAAAAATTTACAACGTAAAACAAAAAAACAAAAAACATAAAAATAATCTTCTAATAGAAACTGAAAAAGAAGGAGGATTCAAAAATGAGTTTAACATTAAGAATTATATTAATAGTATGTTCACTAATATCATTTTTACTATGTGTAATGAAAATAAAACAAGCCAAACTAAAAGTAAACAATGCAGTAATTTGGATGATAGGAAGCATAATTTTAATATTAATGAGCATATTTGTAAATGCAGTAGAATGGATTTCAAATAAACTTGGATTTATGGCACCAGTAAACTTTGTATTTTTTGTTATGATTGCATTTTTACTAATAGAAGTATTCTTCAACAATATCCAAATATCAATGCAAAACGAAAAAATCAAAGACTTAAACCACTATATTGCATTAAAAGAAAAAGAAGAAAAAGACAGGGATTGAGGGACGGTCCTTAAAATCCCTCCTAGAAGGGATTTTGGGGACGGACCTAATGCAAGCTGATATGTAAATTATAAATATGAATAAATTTAAAAGGAGGATTTGTTGGTTTATCAACAAATATATAAAATGAAAAATACAGAAATTAATCAATATAAATTGTCAATAGTAGTTGCAGTATATAATTTAGAAAAATATTTACCAAGATGTTTAGATGCATTAGTAAATCAAACATTAGATAATATAGAAATCCTTTGCGTTGATGATGGTTCCACAGATTCAGCACCTAAAATAATTGATGAATATGCACAAAAATATTCTGATAAAATTAAAGCTTTTCACAAAAAAAACGGAGGAGAATTTACTTCTAGAAACTATGGCTTAGAAAGAGCAACAGGAGAGTTTGTAACATTTGTAGACTGTGATGATTATGTAGAAAATAATTGGGCAGAAAAGCTATATAATACTGCAAAAGAGAATGATGCAGATATGGCAGTATGTGCTTTTGAAAGAATAGATTTACAAACTGGAAAAGTTGTAGCAACAGATATGACAGGATTTGGAAATTGTTGCAAACAAATAAATGCAAAAGACGATGATATTGTATTTATAAATCCAGCACCTTGGAATAAAGTTTATAAACGTGAAAAGATAGCAAATCTAAGATTTTTACCTTTCAGGGGATTTAATGACATGCTATTTTTAACAAGCACATTTACCACAATGAACAAAATAGCTTTTATACCAGATGTTTTATATCACTATTATTTAAGATATGATTCACAAATACATTCAGTAAATGAACAAGATGTTAATAATCTAAAAAAATATTTTTTAGAAGTCAAAGAATTATATCAGAAAGAAAATAAATATGAAGAAATGAAATATATTCTAGACTTAATGGCATTTATACACTTAGGAGTATCTGTTATGTATAGAGCATCTTATGATAAAAATATAGATATAAAAAAGATGATGAAAGAGACTATAAAATATCTAGACGATAACTTTTCAAGTTGGAGAAAAAGTCCATTTCTAAAATTTTCATATTCATGCAAAAAAGGAATAAAACATATTGGACTATGGGGAATTTCAAAATTTTATAAGATGCATTTACATATGTGGTTTATACGTATTTATCGTTTTGCAATAGATAAATTAAAAATTGATATAAAATTTTAAAAAATATTGATATAAGTTAATATAAAATATTTTATATATTCTATAAAATTTGCCTAAAAAATAATAAAAGAAAAAGGAAGAGGAAAATGGAACAAACAATAGAAAAAAGGAGAAGAACTGTAATGCAATTTGTATTAATATGTATTTATATAATTTTAACACTATCTGGATTAACTTTAATGAAATTAGGAGGAAATGCAGGAACAATAGCAGTAGAAAATGGAAATATGAACTTTGGAATAAGTTTAATAAGTTTAGCAGGTCTAGTATGTTATCTTTGTAGTTTTCTATTATTTACAAGAATTGTTGTAATGTTTGATTTAAGTTATATCATGCCATTAACAACTGGAATAGTTCAAGTATTAACTCTTGTAGTAGCAAAAATTGTATTTAAAGAAAATTTTACTTGGCAATCAATAATTGGAGCAAGCCTAGTAATTATAGGTGTTCTAATTATGAATTGGAAAAAATAGTGCAAATAGGGACGGAGACTCTTGACAAGTATTAAAATGCTGTCAAAAATCTCCGTCCCTATTGATAATTATTTCTCACTAAAAAATTTTATATAAATTATTTTGATTTATAATTTTATTTAACTATTGAAAATATATCATTTCTCAATAAAAAATGCAATAGTATGAATATAAAAACAGAAAAAAAGAGTAAATCTAATTTCATTATTAGTCATTTACATTTTTACTGGTAATATATGGTAAATGTCTTTTTTTCTATTTTTCTGAATAGTT
>CAJFQT010000030.1 GCA_904419095.1 uncultured Clostridia bacterium
TTTTATTCTTCTTTAAATAATCCAAATAACAATTTTTAGCTATTTTCATAAGATATGTGCTAAACATTGCTTTCCCTTTTACATCAAACTTATCTATATGTATTACTAATTTCAAAAATGTCTCTTGTACTAGATCTTGTGCAATTTCTTCATCTGCTGTTAATTTTACTAAGAATTTTAATACATACGGATAATATATTGTAATTAATTCATTAAAGGCCTCTTTCTCTCCTTTTTGGCACTTTACAATTAATTTTATTTCATTCAATCCAGCACCTCTTTTCCGTTTCCTTTTATTACACGATTTTTAAATAAAAAAGTTGGTATTTTTATAATTTAATTCATTCATATCTTCACAAATTTATATAACTTTTGGGGTAATTTTTGCTATAAATAAGAAAATTATTCTTTTTATACATTTTATTATTTATCTATTAAATCATATCTTTTAAAAATTGTAATAATCATACTATAAACTAATTTTTTTCCTAATAGTTCCCTAAATTTCGTCGTTTTAGACTTGCCTTCATTTCTTAATTTTTCTAACTCTTGTCCTAGTTTATCATATTCTTCAAGAATATCTTTAAGTGCTTTTTCAAATCTTTCTAATCTATTCACCTTAATTCCTCCATATTTCTTACAAATTATTTTTTATTGATAATATTATAAAACATTATCAATTATTTATCTATATTGTAATTTATCACTTATAATTTCAAATTTTTATTTGGATAAAGTTGTTTTTCATCCATATTAAATATCTCTTCTACAGATTTCTATTATCATATCATAAAAAGAAAAATTACTCTATACCATAATTGTATAAAGTAATCTTATTGATTTTTTTTATATTTTTGTACATTTTCAAACTTACATAATAGTGTAATTTATATTTTTTTTACAACTTCTAAAGCAATATTTAAACATTCTTTTAATATAATGGTTCTATCTTCAGCTAATGTTTTCATATCCCAGGTATTACCTTCTAAAGTATCATCAGTATATAAAAATTGATATGCTTTAAATCCTCTTGATTTCGCTACTGCCATAATAGATGCACATTCCATTTCTACTACTTTGCATCCGCGATTCACTCTATCTTTTAACTTATCTTTTGTTTCTTTATATAATGCATCAGTCGTCCATGTTTTAGTTAATTCATAAAGAACACCATTCTCTTCGAAAATTTTAGCTAATTCTGTAGCTGTATCAATTTCAACAAAATCTGAATTTGGTATATAATGATAACTTGTCCCTTCATCACGATATGCTTCGGTTGGAATAATAAAAGCTCCTTTTTTCAAATTTGAAGTTAGTCCTCCACAAGAACCAAAAATAATAAAAGTTTCAACTCCCCTTGCATGTAATTCTTCCATCATAGCTGTAGTAGCTGGTCCTCCAACTAATGTTCTATATACTATGATATCCTTTCCTTCCATCTGAGTTTTATAAATCTTGATTTCCTCCCCGCAAACATATAGCTCACTATATTTTTCAAAATTATCACTATTTTTTACAAGTTCTATCAATTCTGTCTTAAAGCAAGTAATTGCAATTGAAGGAAGTTTCTTCTGCCCAGCCGTACAAATTTCTGCTTTAACTATTTCTTCACTTTCATCATAAGAATCTATTATACTCATAATTTTTCCTACCTTTCTTATAATTTATCTTTCTTCTATCATATGCTATACAGAATTAAATCACATCAATATGAACATTATATTATTTTCAGTCAAAAAGTTTCAAATTTTAGTAATATTTGATTCTACTCTATTTGTATTCCTTATGCATATTTTAATATGAGTATATCATAAAAAAAATCAAAAGAGAACCTCTTCATATATTTTTGATAACAATCTCAGTTCATGATATTCCTAATCTGTTATATTGTTTCATTAATGATACGAATAATGCTTCATCATCATATGTTTATTTAAAAAATTTTTAAAAGCACTTGACAAACACATTTTAATTCTGTACAACGAAAATTGTCCGATTTAATACAATATGTTTTCGGATATTTCAAGGAAGTGAGCTATGGCAAGTGATAAATCAGATTATGACCAGGTAAAAACATTCCGTAATATATACAAAGATTTAGAAAGTGTTTATGATACATTCCAAAAACTTTGTGGCTTATCTGGTGCTGAATATTAGACATTGTCTATGATATATGAGGGGATTACAACACAACATGCAATTTGTGAACAATTATCTCTAAGTAGACAAACCATCAACTCTGCTTTTAAGCAACTAAAAAAAAGAGATTTTATCTATTTAGAAGCTATGGATAATAACCTTCGAGAAAAACAGGTATATCTAACAGAAAAAGGAATAAAAAAAGATAAAAATTATAATGTACCTCAAAATACAACGACAACAGTCATTCGTTTAGCTAAGCTTCTAAAACCACAACGTGTTCGTCTTTGCATTATTGGAACATTTATTATTTTATATACAATACTTACTATCTATACACCATTTAAAAGTGCTCAAGTAGTCGATAGTATATGGCAAAATATACAAACAGCAAGAAACCAAGGTGTTGCATTTAGTATCGCCTAGGATGGTGTTGGAAAAAGTATATTTTCATTATCTTTACTATATTTATTTACATGGATTTTTTACTACTTCCAATCATACCTAATGGCAAGTGTAGCAAACAATTTAACACTTACATTACATAAAAAAAATGCTGAAAATTTAAATATTTTACCTCTAAAATTCTTCGACCAGAACAAATCTGGAGAAATTTTAAGTAGCGTAACAAACGATTTAGATAAAATTACAGAAACACTTCAAACAGGATTCCTAAAACTATTAGTTGCTATTGGTACAATTATTGGTTCACTAGCAGTTATGTATTACTATAATATAACATTAACATTTGTATTTATAATATTTATGATTATTTGTACGATTATCACCAAAATCGTTTCAAACAAAAACTTAAAATATGTAGCATCAGTTGGAACTTTAACGGGAATTGTAGAAGAATATTATGCAGAAAGAAATATCATAAAAGCATATAATAACGAACCTGAAAGTATAAAAAGAGTTCATGAAAATACAGAACTAAACAGAAAAGCTTCTCAAAAAGCCGACTTCATAACAAATAGTATAAATCCACTAATTAGATTAATTACAAGAATAAGTCAAGTTGCTATAGTTGTTATTGCTGGAAATGCAATGCTAAATAGTACAATGACAGTAGGTATTGTTCAAGCATTTTTCCAATACGTTAACCAAGCAGGTGAACCACTTACAGAAGCATCATTTATGATTAATACCTTGCAATCTGCACTAGCTTCTGCTGAATGTACATTTGAACTATTAGATAGTGAAGAAGAAGTTCCAGATTCTAAAAATCCAGTAACTTTGAAAAAAGTAAAAGGAAAAATTTCATTTGAACATGTTAGCTTTGGGTATACTCCATCTAATATTCTAATGAAAGATATTAGCTTTACTGTAAAACTAGGGCAAAAAATTACTATTGTAGGAAGTACTGGAGCTAGAAAAACAACTTTAATAAATTTACTTATGAGATTCTATGAAATAAATAGTGGTAAAATATTGATTGATGGTGTTTCTTCAAAAGATATGACAAGAAAAGGATTGAGACAAAACTTTGGTATAGTATTACAGGATACTTGGATTTTTGGAGGAACAATTGCAGAAAACATAGCTTATGTAAAACCAGATGCTACACGTGAAGAAATTATCGACACTGTAAAAGCTGCTAAAGTAGATTATTTCATAAGAACAATGCCTCAAGGATATGACACAATGCTAGATAATGAAGGAGCTAACTTATCTGCAGGTCAAAGACAGCTTTTAACAATAGCAAGAGTATTTTTATGTAATCCACCAATCTTAATATTAGATAAAGCAATCTCTAGTGTAGATACTCGTACAGAAAAAGAAATTAGTGTTGCTATGCAAGAACTTATGAAAAATCGTACCATTTTCGATATTGCAACACCGTCTTTCTACAATTCGTGATGCTGATATCATTCTATTTATGGAAAACTGAAATATAATTGAACAAGGAAATCGCCGTGAACTTTTAGAGAAAAAAGGTGCTTATGCAACACTTTATTATAGTCAATTTGAATAAAAATTTAAACTTTATAAGTTAATTTTTCTATACAACAAATTTAGGAACTACATTATAATCTATAGTTCCTTTTTATATTGATTATGTAAAGAATTTGAGTTGAATTTAATATTACTATACTATGAAAAACTTTCTATATGATATAGCTAAAATATTATATTATTTAAATTTATATTCCAAATTCTTTTGCATATTCAACCCCTTGCACATCTTCACTAGTATCGTTTAATTTTATCGCCATAAAATTTTCACTTTGCACATCAAATGGTGCTTTTATTCCATATTCAATAGCAGGAATATAACCAAATTTTGAATAATATTCATTACTGCCTAGAACAACTGAATAATGATATCCTAACTTCTTTGCTATAATATGTCCTTCTTTGATAAGTTTACTTCCGATTCCTTTCTTTTGATATTTTGGTAATACTCCAAGTGGTGCTAATGCCACTTCTTCAAATTCCCCTATTCTTATTTTTGTAAATAAAATATATCCTACAATTTTATTATCTTTAAGAGCAACTAAAGACAAATCTGGAATGAAATTATCTCCTTTTCTTAATGCTACTACTAAATCTTGTTCATTTCCGTCACAATGCTCTGCTGTTTCAAATGCAGTTTTTACTACATTATATATTTCTTCATAATCATCTTTATTTTCTTGTCTTATCTCTAACATAAAAAATCTCTCCTAAATTACTTTTTATTGTCCTTTTGAATTGATTCTCCAATAATAATTATGATAACAAAATTCTTATTTTTCAATTTCTTCTTTAAGACAAGAACCCATAAAATTCCATCTATTTTTAATAAACTGTCCATTTTTTACTAAATTGTCGATTTCTTCCCAAGTCGCCCATTTCACTTCTGATACTTCATCTTCGTGGAATTTCATTTCAGATATATCATAATCACATTTTAAAATATAAGCATGTATCCAAAGATTATCTATATCTACTCTAAACTTCGTAATTAGCTTTAAATCATTAGAATTAATATCTATTCCTAATTCTTCTTTTGTTTCTCTAATAATAGTAGTTAAACTGTTTTCTCCTACCATGACTGAGCCACCTGTCATAGCCCATACATTAGGTTCTAGTCTTTTTAGTGGCGATCTTTTTTGAATTAATATTTTATTTTCATTGTTTATCATCCACAAATCTGAACCTAAATGATACCCTCCTTTTTCAAATACTTTTTTATCATATTTTTCCATTATTTGTCCTGTTGGATTTCCTTCTCTATCTAATACTGCCCATTGTTCCATAAATTTACCCTCCTATGTTTAGTTTTACAATTTTTTAATCTATAGTCTTTATCTTATGTTTATTTTATATCATAAATCGATATAAATGTATAGTTTTTTTACACTTTTTTATTAAAGTATGAACTTTTATATGGAAAAATAGATAAAAAGAAAAACTTGGATAGAAAAATACTAAAAAGTTTGAAAAAATTTTCTTTGAATATGCTAATAATCTTAAAATATTAAAATAAAAATCATATATTTGTTATTTTATTACTATATTTTCAAATTTAATAATAAATATAAATAGGAACTTGAAATGTAAATTCATACATTTCGAGTTCCTATTTATAGACTAACATTATTACTACTTTACTACTTTACCAATTTTCGAGTCATACTTAAAAGTATAAGTACTTGGTCCAGACCTTAATGTAACTTTCATTACATTCGGATATGTGCAAATATCATTTATACTGTCTACATGTAAATACAGTGTATTAAAAAATTCTTTCTCATCAAAGAAAGTCTGACCAAGATAAAAACCTTTATCAGTATGCAGAAAGATAGGATGCTTCTCTTTTGATTGAAACCAAGATATTTGCCCAACATATTGACCTTTAAAATACAAATATCTTACATCATGAAAATCATAAATCAAATAATTCTCATTAATGAAATACATATTCTCTTTCATATTAAATGGAACTTCATTCACAATATAGCTATGAACCTTTTGTTCTCCATCAAGGTATACAATCCCAATTTTTCCATTTGCATTATACATCCAAATATTTAGTTTATATTCTTCATAGCTTGGAGATATGCTGGAATAATTGTCTGCATTTTGTATGAAACATAATTCTGGAAACTTATCATACTCTGCAGAAAATATAACTTCATCAAACTCCGAAGTTACATAAACTTTATTGTTTCGATAAGATATAATCTGCGGAATATATATTGCATTACTTAATTGCATATTAACAAAAACCGTAGTTCCCCATGCTTTTTGCAGTTTATGTCCTCTTGCAAAAATTTCATATAGTTCTGCATTCTTGCGAGCAATAGGAAATTTTACTCCAAATCTTTCAAAAATGTGGTCAACTGATACATCTTCATAGTCTGTTGGTACAACAAGTACATCATTAAGCTGTAATACATTATCATCACACTTTTTAGTACCTGCAATATTAGTATACTGCATCATACACTCTTTTAATTGCATTAACCCTATACCTCTTGAATTGGTTACTTTGAAATTATAGTATCCTGTACTTCTTAACTCGATAAATGTTACTTCATTTTCCTTTCCGATATTAACAAGCCGCTTATGTGTTTTTGACCAGTTATCAACTAAAAAACGTTCTTCATCACTTTCCTCAATTGCAAAGTATTTGTTCAGTTCAATAAAATCAGTCATATTATTTTCCTCCTTAAATTTTCTTGGAGGTTAGAAACCTCCAGATTATTAATTAACACCTTTTGGTTTCAAAAAATTATTACTTTCAAATCATATCACATTTTTATGTTAAATTCTAGTGTTTCAAAGAAAATCTACTATATGCAAGTATTTTTTGATGTCTTATTTTGTAATCATTATAATTTTTTTCTTGTTGTACACGGAAAAATCCACATAAAGCTAAAATAAAAGGCGATTTTTCCTATACAATAAAAAAATAACAACCCTCAATTTCCTGAAAGTTGCTATTTTACTTGGCTGGGCTGGCTAGATTCGAACTAGCGCATGCCAGAGTCAAAGTCTGGTGCCTTACCGCTTGGCTACAGCCCAATATAAAAATTATAATTTTCAAAATAAAAACTGGGGTGGAAGATGGGACTCGAACCCACGGTCTCCAGTGCCACAAACTGGCGCGTTAACCAACTACGCTACATCCACCATTGGTTTTTGTGCTTCTTGGTTAGCACTTTTATATTTTACAATATTATCTTAGGGTTGTCAACTATTTTTTTAATTTTTTATCAAAATTTCTGCATAAGTCTTGAAAATTCTTATCGATTTATCAAGTTCAAGATTAATTCACCTTTTTCAAAAATACATTGTTCATTAACAAATAATTTATCCATAACAGCTATAGTTTATCATATTTAAATTAAAGCTCTTACCAATACAAATAAACCATAGCTGTTAAGAATAACTAAAAATTACTTTAAAACAATTATACATTATTCAAATTTAGTAATATCATTAATCATAGCTGCAAAATAAGGTATATCCTTATCAGTTTCCTTCAAGAAGATAGTAAATTCATCATCTAAATATAACTTTCTTTCTTTCACTTTTTCTGGTAGCATTGCAGTCGTCTTAATTGACATTGCTGCTTCACTTTCAATTTTTCCACCTTCTTCATCCAATTCAAATTCTATTGTTTGTAAAGCTTTATCTATTTCGTATGTCATCCCATCTGAAAATGAGAATACTTTATTTTCTACTTCATTTAATCTTCTTTTCTCATCAAAATCTAATTTTGGTACTTTTAACTCATCACTAGCTGTAAAAGTTCTATCCCCATCATATTGTTTTTCATTTTCTACAATATTATTATATATTTCATTAAATGTATTTCCATCTATGCCTTTCGCCAAAATAACTTCATCATTTTGTTCTGTTTTTAATTTTACTACAAACTCATCATCATTTTTATAATATAATACTTCTACTTGGCTACGAATTTGTTCTTCTGAGTTCTTTTCTAATCCAAAATATTCTATATCATTATATTTATTTGCAAATTTACCACTTTCTAAAGTTTTAAAAGCTACTGGAAATTTAAATTCTTTCTTTAACATACAATACAATATATAATCTGATAAGTTACTATCAGACCATTGAAAATCATCCAAAATATCACTAGTTTCATTGAATTTTTCTTTTATTGCATTCTCAATTTGATTTTTTAGTTCTATTGTAGGATGCCCATATGTTTTATAATATGAATTTTCTGATATGTCATCTGTAGTAAAACTTCCTTTATTTAAATTTTTTACAACCTCCATATCAGGATATTCATTAAAAACTATATCTTGTTTAGCTAAATCATTTTTTAAATCATTCCATATTAACTGAAAAGTACCACACCAAGCTGTATCTTTATCAATTTTATCATCCATTGTCAAAGCAAACTGTATTTCATCTGTTTGTTGATTACCATTTGTATTATTTCCACTATCAACTCCATTTATACTATAATTTCTTCCCCATGTACTAAATACAACTGGTTTACCTTCCTTCATTCTTTTAGTATCTACTATAAATAGTCCCAAAAATATTAGTATTAAAATTAATAATATTATTAATACTGCTATAAAAATTTTTTTCTTCATAAAAAAATCTCCTTTCAATTTTCATATTATAATCATCTACATCCTGTTTAAGTAAACTTCTAAAGTTTTTAATAAATTTGCTTATTTACAGTTTATCATATAGATTAAAAATTTACAACAATAATCTGACATTGACTTATCTATTAAACCAATATATAATATTTTCAGATTATATAAGAACATTATACGAGGAGATTACCATGAAAAATATTTATCTAGAAAAATTAGAATTCAATCAAATAACAAAAATATTAGCAACATTCTGTATAACAGATTTAGGAAAAAATTTAGCCTTAGAGTTAATGCCATCAAATAATATTGAAACGGTAAAGCAATATCTTTCTGAAACAGAAGAAGCTGTATCTTTAGTATATAAAGCAGGTATCCCACCTATTAATATAATTGCAGAGAACTACTCTGAGTCAATTAAGATTTTAGAATCTTATGGAACTTTATCCGCTAAATCTCTACTAAATTTAGCTAATATCTTAAAAATATCTGAAAATTTAAAGCAGTACTTTAATAAAGAATATATATCAAAAGATTCATTACCAATTTTAAACACTATTTTCTCTGCTTTATACTCTAATCCTACTATATGTGATACTATTTTCAAAAGTATAATTGACGAAAACACAATTTCTGATGATGCCTCTAAAAATTTAAAATCAATTAGAAAAAAAGAAAGAATTTTGACAGATGATATAAAAAACAAATTAAACAATTTTATTCATTCTTCAAAGTTCTCAAAATATATCCAAGAAAATGTGATTACTATTCGTAATGATAGATATGTAATACCAATAAAAGAAGAATACCGAAACGAAATCAAGGGATTTATTCATGATGTTTCAAGTTCTGGCTCTACTGTTTTTATTGAACCTATTACAATTTTTGAACTAAATAATGAAATTGCTAGCTTAAAAGCTGAAGAAGTTATTGAAATAGAAAAAATATTGCAAGATTTATCAAAACTATTTTATCCATACGTAAATGAGTTAAAAAATGACATAGAAAAAATTGCATATATTGACTTTGTTTTCGCAAAAGCAAAATACTCTAAGTCTTTACATGCAATTACACCAAAAATAAATAACGAAAAACAAATTATCCTAAATAATGCTAAACATCCTTTATTAGAGCAATCAACTGCTGTTCCTATTTCTTTAACATTAGGTAAAGACTTCCAAACTCTACTTGTCACAGGTCCAAACACTGGTGGAAAAACTGTAACTTTAAAAACTGTTGGCCTATTAACTTGTATGGCTTGTAGTGGATTAAACATTCCTGCTGACAGTAGTTCTTCAATATATGTTTTTGAAAATATTTTTGCTGATATTGGAGATGATCAAAGTATTAGTGATTCCCTTAGTACCTTTTCTTCTCATATGAAAAATATAGTAAACATTATAGAGACAGCAAATGAAAACTCACTAGTATTAGTGGATGAACTTGGTTCTGGAACAGACCCAGTTGAAGGTGCTGCTCTTGCTATTAGTATTTTAGAATATTTAAAAAATCTAAATGCTTTAACAATAGCAACCACACATTATCAAGAGCTAAAAAAATATGCTTTAACTACAGATGGTTTTGAAAATGCTTCTGTAGAATTCGATATTGACACCTTAAGCCCTACTTATAAACTTTTATTGGGTGTTCCTGGCAAAAGTAATGCCTTTGAAATTAGTAAAAAATTAGGATTAAATGTTTCAATTATAGAAAAAGCAAAAAAATTATTAAGCAAAAAAGATGTTGATTTTGAAGAATTATTAAAAAATATTTATGATAATAAATCTGCTATTGAAAAAGAAAAACTTCAAGTAGATGAAGAATTAAAAAAAGTATCTAATTTAAGATTAAAATTAGAAAACGATTTTTCAAACGCTGAAGAAAAATCTAAACAAATATTACAAGATGCTAAAACAGAAGCTCGAAATATTCTTCTTCAAGCTAAAGAGGATGCAAATAATATTATTAAAGAAATGAATTCTATAAAAAAAGATTCTGATGCAGAAAAAGAATTAAATAATTATAGAAATAAATTAAATGAAAAAATTAAAAATATTAAGAATATTAAAAATTTATCTATAAACCAAGAATCAGAAACAACTAACAACATTTCTATTTCAAAAGAAGAAATTAAACCTAATACCCCTGTATTTGTCACTACACTAAACAAAGAAGGTTTAGTATTATCTCATGTTTCTAAATCTAATGAAGTACAAGTACAAATAGGAAGTGTAAAAATGAATCTTCCAATTACTATATTAAAACCTATCTCTAAAATAAGTCAAGCTAAAAATAGTAAAAACAGTTCTGTTATTTTTTCAAATAATTCTAAAACAAAAACTGCTAAGACAGAAATAAATGTAATTGGAATGAATGTTGAAGAAGCAAACTTCATAATAGATAAATTTTTAGATGACTCTAGTTTAGCAAAATTAAGTACAGTTAGAATTGTTCACGGAAAAGGCACTGGCAAACTACGTGATGGTATTCATAAATTTTTAAAAAAGAACTCTCATGTTAAATCTTTTAGAATGGGAACTTTTGGTGAAGGTGAAATGGGTGTTACTATTGTTGAATTACGTTAAAAATCAGATAAGAAAAAGTTAATTAATCTTTTTCTTATCTGATTTTTCTATTATAACTCTATTTCTATTTTTTTATTTTCACCTAAATCTAATTTGTGATACTTTACATTACAACTATCGAACAATCTTCTTGAAGCAATATTATTTTCTGAATCTGCATACTTGTCAGACAAATATATTACTTCCTTTATTCCAGACTGAATTATAATCTTAGCACATTCATTACAAGGAAATAAATCAACATAAATTTTAGCATTTTCTAAATCCTTTTTACTTCCTCTATAATTTAATATTGCATTCATTTCAGCATGGCATACATATGGATATTTTGTCTCTAAATTTTCACCATCTCTTGCCCAAGGAAAATCATCATCATTAAATCCATTTGGAGCTCCATTATATCCTATTGATAAAATTCTATTATCATTACTTACAATGCAAGCTCCAACTTGTGTTGATGGATCTTTACTTCTCATTGCTGACAATTTTGCTATTGCCATAAAATATTCTTCCCATTTTAAATAATTTTTTCTTTTTTCTCCACTCATAATTCTTCTCCTCTCTTTTTTGGTCCATTGGGGACAGGTACAGAATGACCATTTTGGTCTATTGGGGACAGGTCCCAAGTGACCATTTTACTCCACGCTTTTCAAACTTCCTATCATATCTATTTTCTTTAATGCAAAATATGTAACTATATTAACAATTATAGTAAAGAATACAGTAATTAGAATTGAGTATAAATAACTTAATGGATCTATTATTTTAACAAATCTAAGCATATCTATTTCACAGGTTCCAATAATATAGAAATTCAAGAAATATCCTCCAATCAAGCCTAATGCAATTCCTATAGCTGTAAGCAATACAGTTTCTCGTGATACATATTTATAAACTTCTTTATCATAGAATCCTAAAACTTTAATTGTTGCAAGTTCTCTTATTCTTTCACTAATATTTACATTAGACAAGTTATATAATACTACAAATGCAAGTAAGCCTGCAGATACAATCAAAATAATTACAACATAATTTAGAGAATTCATTGTATCATCTAAAGTTCTCATTATAGTTGAGGTTAATGAAACCGTTGATACTTCATTTTTATTTACTAATTCTTTCGAGATTTGCTCTTCTTGTTCTTCTGATAAATTATTATCTTTTAGTAATAACACATTTGTAGTATATGCTTTTCCATACAAACTTTCATAATATTCTACTGACATATAAATATAATGTGATATATAATTTTCTGCAATTTTAGAAACTTTTACTTCTTTTTCAATATCATTGGTATCTTTTATTGTTATTGTATCTCCTTCTTTTGCCCCTATTAATTCAGCTAATTTATCAGTAATAATTACTCCATCCTTACTGGCTTCATCTAAATTAATTTCCTCTTCCGTTTTTAATTCTCTTAAACTTATTACCTTTTTCATTTCTTCTGCACTCTTTGGTACTATTATTTGTATATCTTCTTGCCCATCTTTACTTGCCGTACCTGAAATAATATAATTTTCTGTTACTTCTTGAACCCCTTCTTTGTTTCTCAATTCATCTATAAGGCTTTGTTTTTGACTATCTTCCAAACTAGATTTTATTGCTATTTGCATATCATAGTTAAATATATTTTCATATTGATATGGCAAAATTTTTGAAATAGAATCTTTTAATCCAAAACCAGCCAAAATCAAAGATGTGCATCCAAATATTCCTATTATTGTCATCAAAAATCTCTTTTTATATCTAAATATATTTCTTATTGTTACTTTTTGAGAAAAATTAAGTCTTTTCCAAATTGGTGTTATCCTTTCAAGTAAAACTCTCTTTCCTATTTTTGGAGCTTTTGGTCTTAATAGAGTTGCTGGTGTATGTGTCAATTCTCTCAAAATAGAATATAAAGTTGCTCCAACTATACAAATATACATAAGCTGTATTCCTATAGTTGCATTTTCATAATTAAATGAAATTATTATACTTGGCATTGTATACATCATTTCATACATATCCCAAATTATTCTTGGAAGTAATTGGAATCCTATATTCATTCCTATTACACCACCGATTATGCATGCCAAACTAGAATATAATATATATTTTAATGATATTTGAAACTTATTATATCCTAATGCCTTCAAGGTTCCTAACTCCTGTCTCTCTTCTTCTACCATTCTTGTCATAGAAGTCAATGAAACAAGTGCTGCTATTGCAAAAAATACAATTGGGAATACAAGACTTAAATTATTAATACTTTCAGTATCTTGTATGAAACTAGCATAACCTGAATTCTGATTTCTATCTAATATGTACCATACAGGATTTTCTATTTTTGATACTTCTT